>JAYTFO010000228.1:0-29013 GCA_043734305.1 Acidobacteriota bacterium
ATGCCGCACAACATGGAATGGGAACTGGCCGAAGAAGTCTGCAACCGCTTCCCGGTGGAGATGTGCCGCTTCGGCAACAGCGGCACCGAAGCCACCATGCACACCATCCGCCTGGCGCGCGCTGCCACTGGACGCGACAAGATCATTAAATTCGAAGGCGGATACCATGGCCTGCACGACGCCGCGCTGGTCAGCGTGAAGCCGCATCCGCCGCACGATGACTTCGGCGACATCAAGAATCCGAAGCCAATCCCCGGTGGACTGGGCGTACCCAAAGCGAGCATCGCCAACGTTCAGATCGCGACCTTCAACGATCTGGAAACCGTCGAACGCCGCTTCAAGGAAAATCCCAACGAGATCGCCGCCATCATCCTCGAGCCGATCATGATGAACGTCGGTCTTTGCATGCCGCAGAAAGGCTTTCTCGAAGGCCTGCGCGAACTGTGCGACAAGTACGGCGCGCTGCTGATTTTCGATGAAGTCAAGACCGGCGCCAAACTTTGTTGGGGAGGCGCGTCGGAATACTTCGGCGTCACGCCCGACATGATCTGTATCGCGAAATCGATCGGTGGTGGATTCCCGCTGGCTGCTTTCGGAACGCACAAGCGCGTCATGGACCTGATCTCCGACCACAAGGTCTTTCACGGTGGTACTTACAACACCAACCCGGTTTCCATGGCCGCCGGCCTGGCGACGTTCCGCGAGGTTCTAACTCGCGAAAACTACGCGCACGTCGACAAGCTAAGCAGCAAGCTCACCGAAGGATACAAGAAGACCGTCGCCAAAGCCGGATTGCAAGCCTATGTGGTCAGTGCGGGCGTGAACGGCGCGCTGATGTTTTATCCGCAGGAGATTCGTAACTACCGCGATTGGCTGCCCATCGATGTAGACCTGTGGCGTCACTATTGGTTCGCCATGGTGAACCGTGGCGTCATGTGTCAGCCGTATTGGTGGGATGAGCAGTGGACCATCTCTGTCCAGCACACGGAAGCCGATATTGATCAGCATCTGGCGGCATTCGCGGACATCGCACCGGCGCTGGCCGTTGCGCAGCAGGAACGTATGGGCGTAGTAGCGGCACACTAGACCGGAGATTGAGTCATTGGGCTATTGACTCATTGATTCATTGAATCATTGACTCAATGCCCCGTTCCCATCGTTCTTCAATGATTCAATGACCCAATAATTCAATGTCTCAATAGCCCGATGACTCAATCACCCGACAACCAGCCTCACCTGAAACGCGTCCTCGGACGCTTCGACCTGGTGTTGCTCTTTGTCGTCGCTGTTTTTAACCTCAACGTCGTCCCGAGCATCGCAGCTAACGGCGGAGTTACAGTCTGGCTTTGGATTATTTCGCTGGTCTTATTCTTCTGGCCACAGGGAATCGCCGTCATCGAGTTAGCCCAGCGTTATCCAGGAGAAGGCGGCGTTTATCTGTGGGCCAAGGAGGTCTTCGGCGACTTTCACGGATTCCTTTCCGGTTGGTGTTACTGGACGAATAACATGCTCTATGTGCCGACGGTGATGCTCTATTTCGTCGGCGTATCGGTGTTTGCGCTCGGCCCGGGCCACGCTGCACTCGCGGACAATAAGAACTTCGCCATGGCGGCGTCCGTGGTTTTGTTGACTGTGCTGACCGTGTTGAATATCGTCGGATTGGGCGTAGGGAAGTGGCTGAATAACATCGGCGCGATTGGGACGTTCGTGGCGGCCGCCGTGCTTATCGGTCTCGGCCTTACAGTGTGGTCGCGCTTTGGAACGCCGGTCAGCGCCGCCGATTTCCGCATTCCCGCCGATCCCAGGTTCGTCCTGAACTCGTTTGGTGTAATTTGTTTCGGACTAGTGGGCTTGGAGTTGGCGTCGGTGATGGGGGACGAAATCCGCGAACCCCAGAAGACGCTTCCCGGCGCGGTCGCCTGGGGTGGCGTGATCTCGGGATTACTCTACATCGGAGCCACTCTCACTCTTCTAGTCGCTGTCGGCAAGAATGACATCAGCGTATTACAGGGTATCGTGCAAGCGGTCAGCCACATGGCCGGCAAAGTTGGCGTGGCATGGATCATCACGCCGTTTGCGGTCATGCTGAGTTTGTCAATCGCCGGCATTGGTTCCGCGTGGATGGGCGGCTCGGCACGCATTCCGTTTGTAGCCGGCCTCGATTCCTACATGCCGGCGTGGCTGGGGAAAGTCCACCCGAAATACGCAACGCCGCATGCTGCGCTGATTGTGCAGGCCGTCGTCTCGCTGGTTCTAATCGTGATTAATTTCACTGCCTCGGGCGGCGTGCAGGAAGCATTTCAGACGATGCTGTCGCTGGCCGTGGTTTTGCAACTGGTTCCGTTCCTCTATGTCTTCGCCGCGCTGCTGCGATTTGCTTTCCGTTCAGATTTTGTGCGCGTCCGGTACCACCGCGGCACGTTGATTTTTGCTGGGATAAGCGGCTTCATGACTACGACTTTGGGAATCGCACTGGCATTTTTTCCGGCCAAGCAGATTACTTCGCTGTGGTGGTACGAAGTGAAGATGGTTGGATTCACATTCTTTTTTTTGGCGTTGGCCGCATTCTTCTTCTTTGTATACGGTCGACTGAAGACTCCGCAAGCGGCGCGGGTTGTCGCCGGAGGTTAGCTGGCTGGAGGGCGCGACTTTAGTCGTGCCGCTGAGACTTCATAGGAAATGGGGCTTGAGCCCCTGGAAACGCAGGAGGTCCTTATGCCGGGTGGAGTACAAACCGACGTCAAGACGTATCAGATGTTCATCAACGGCGAGTGGGTCGCGAGTAAGACAAACAAGACCTTTCCTGTCTACGACCCTTCAACCGAAGAAATCATCGCGCAAGTCCCCGAGGCTAACGCCGACGACGTAAACCGCGCCGTCGCGGCCGCGAAAGCCGCCTTTGAAGAAGGCCCATGGGCGACCACAACCGCGCAAGAGCGAGGCCGCGTACTTTTTCGCTTGGCGGAAAAGGTCCGGCAGAATCTGCCCGCGCTCGCAGAACTCGAATGTCGCAACACCGGCAAGCCCATCGTTGAGGCGGAATACGACATCACCGACGCTGCCACGTGCTTTGAATATTACGGCGGCCTCGCGACGAAGGTTGTGGGATACGTCAACCCCGTCCCTGACAACGCCATGAGCCTGACGCTGAAAGAACCGGTGGGCGTTGCCGGACAAATTATCCCGTGGAATTATCCGCTGCTGATGGGCGCGTGGAAACTAGCTCCTGCCATTGCCGCCGGATGTACCTGCGTCCTGAAACCCGCCGAGCAAACGCCGCTCACAGCGCTCGACTTGGCGAAGTGGTTCGACGAAGTCGGTTTGCCAAAGGGCGTCGTCAACGTCATCACTGGTTTTGGAGAAAGCTGCGGCTCCCCACTCGTCAAGCATCCGGACGTAAACAAAATTGCTTTCACTGGCTCTGCAGCCGTCGGCAAGATCATTGTAAGAGAAGCGGCCGAAACGGTGAAGCGAGTGACGCTTGAACTCGGCGGTAAGTCACCTAATATCTTTTTTGCCGACGCCGACTTCGAAGCTGCTATTGACGGCGCTTTGTTTGGAGTGTTCATCAATCAAGGAGAAGTTTGTTCTGCTGGCAGTCGCATCTTGGTGCAGAAGTCGATCTACAAGAAATTTGTGGACGCCATGGCGGAGAAAGCGAAGAAGATCAAGCTCGGTCCGCCGCTCGAACGCGAAACAAAAATGGGAGCGCTGGTCAGCAAGGAACAGTATGACCGCGTTCTCTCTTATATCGACATCGGAAAGAAAGAAGCCAAAGTCGCTTCTGGTGGCGGGAAGTCAGACAAGTTTGCCAAAGGCTACTACGTCCAGCCGACCATTTTCTACGACGTGGATAACAACGCGCGGATCGCACGCGAAGAAATCTTCGGTCCAGTGGCGACCGTGATTCCGTTTGACGACGAAAAAGATGCGCTCAAGATCGCCAATGATTCTCCGTACGGCCTGGCTGCTGCGGTCTGGACTCGCGATATTTTTAAAGCCATGCGCACGGTCAAGGCTCTGCGCGCCGGGATTGTCTGGGTCAACCACATGCAGCCGACCTATGTCGAAGCGCCGTGGGGAGGCTACAAGCAGTCCGGTTTTGGCCGCGAACTTGGACCTTCGGGGATTGAGGAGTATCTCGAAACCAAACAAGTCCATATCAACCTGAACGAAGCACCGATCGGGTGGTACTAAAGAGCAGTTCTCAGTCTCGGTTCTCAGTGAAGCAGGTCAAACCCGCATGCTGGGATGAGAACTAAGAAGCTGAGAACTGAGAACCGAGAACTAATTTATGTCGACTATTCAACTACGTACTCCAATTCCTGGACCGCGCTCGCAAGAGCTGATGAAACGCCGTAATGCTGCTGTGGTACAGGCGGCTTTTCACGCTACACCTGTCTTCGTCGCAAAAGCCGACGGCGCTGTTGTCGAAGATGTGGACGGCAACCGGCTGATCGATTTTGCCGGCGGCATTGGCTGTCTCAACACTGGACATCGCGCTCCGGCCGTGGTCGAAGCGATCCGCCGCCAGCTCGACCGCTTCCTGCACACTAGTTTTAATGTGTTGCCTTACGAGAGCTATGTCGCGGTTTGCGAGCGGCTGAACGCTCTCACGCCGGGCAAGTTTCGTAAGAAGACTTTACTGGTTAATACCGGCGCTGAGGCCATCGAGAATGCCATCAAGATCGCGCGCAGTTATACCAAGCGGTCCGCAGTTATCAGCTTTGAAGATGCGTTCCACGGGCGTACTTACATGGCGATGGCCCTCACAAGTAAGACGCACCCTTACAAGGCTGGGTTTGAGCCCTTTCCCA
This sequence comes from Acidobacteriota bacterium, assembly GCA_043734305.1. GTDB lineage: Bacteria > Acidobacteriota > Terriglobia > Terriglobales > Acidobacteriaceae > Acidiflorens. Next base: position 4,818 of record JAYTFO010000228.1, read on the forward strand.
GTGAGGTCTATCGCATCCCGTATGCGTATTGTTATCGCTGTTCCTACTCGTTGAAGTATCCGGCGTGCGAAGTTCATTGCGCGAAGCACATCGAAGATACTTTTAAGCGTGTCGTCGCCGCCGAGACGGTTGCCGCGGTGATCGTGGAGCCGATTCTCGGCGAAGGTGGATTTGTTACGCCGCCAGCGGAGTTCTTTCCCACTCTCTCGGAGATCTGCCGCAAGCACGGCATCCTCCTGATCGCCGATGAGGTGCAAACCGGATTCGCCCGCACCGGCGCGCTCTTTGCCTGTGAGCAACTCGGCCTTGAACCCGACCTGATCTGCATGGCGAAATCGCTGACCGGCGGGTTGCCGATGGCCGCGGTAACTGGCCGCGCCGAAATCATGGACGCCCCCGGCGCCGGACAACTTGGCGGCACGTTCTCCGGAAACCCCGTGGCCTGCGAAGCAGCTCTTGCAGTGCTCGACATCATCGAAGCAGAAAACCTTTGTGCGCGCGCTAACATTCTCGGAGAACGATTCCGGAAACGCGCTGCGAAGTGGCAAACGCAGTGGGATCTAATCGGCGAAGTCCGTGGCCTGGGTGCGATGCAGGCGCTGGAACTTGTCCGCTCGAAGACAACGCGCGAGCCCGCTGACGAAGAAACAAAACAAGTGTCACAATATTGCTATGAGCATGGCCTGGTGACTATCACCGCCGGGTCTTACGGCAACGTGATTCGGCTTCTGATGCCTCTCGTCCTGACGGACTCGCAAATGGACGAAGCCCTGGACGTGCTGGAAGCTGCGATCGCCAGCGTCGCGGAAAAGAAAGGCGCGCTTGCCGCCGTATAAGGACCCTCAAGGAATCCTATGACCACAGTTATCGCTACTCCCGCTATGACCGGCCAGGAGATCGTCGATCTCACCAGGAAACACACACTGTTTGAATGGTCGGCGCAGTCCAAGGTCGATCCCATCCCGGTCGCGCGCTCCAAGGGCATCTATTTCTGGACGCCGGAAGGGAAGCGTTTTATCGACTTCAACAGTCAGCTGATGTCTGTGAACATTGGGCACGGCGACGAGCGCGTCATTCGGGCGATCACCGAGCAGGCGCAGACACTCGCGTACGCTAATCCGTTTATGGCGACGGAACCACGGGCTCGTCTGGGCGCAAAGCTTGCCGAGATCACGCCCGGCGACATTGATACTTTTTTCTTCACCAACGGCGGCGCCGAAGCGAACGAAAACGCCATTAAGATTGCCCGCTTTTTTACGGGACGTCACAAGATCATGGCGCGCTACCGTTCCTATCATGGTGCGACGGCAGGCGCGATCAGCCTGACCGGCGACCCCCGCAGATGGGCTGCCGAGCCCGGCATTCCGGGGGTGGTGCGCGTGCTGGACCCCTATCACGGCATCGAGCGCGGATGGGAATCCGCCGAGACTTCGCTCGCCATGATCGAAGAAACCATGCAGCTCGAAGGCCCGCACACGATTGCGGCGTTCATCATCGAGACGGTTGTCGGTACGAACGGCATTCTGATTCCGCCGGACGGCTATCTGCAGGGCCTGCGCAAGCTTTGCGATAAGTACGGCATTCTCATGATCGCCGATGAAGTTATGGCGGGCTTTGGGCGCACGGGTGAGTGGTTTGCCGTTGACCATTGGAAGGTCGTGCCCGACCTGATCTCGATGGCGAAGGGACTTACGTCAAGTTACTTGCCGCTCGGCGCGGTTGGCATGCGCCATCACATCGCGCAGCACTTCCAGGACAAAGTGTTTTACGGCGGCCTGACTTACAACTCGCATCCCATGGGATGTGCGGCTGCCCTCGCGACGATCCGGGTGTACGAAGAGGACCATCTGATCGAGAACGCGCGCAAGATGGGCACGGTTATGAAAGAACTGGGAGCGCAGTTACAGGCGAAGCATCCGTCGGTTGGGGCCGTTCGATCGATCGGCTTGTTTGGGATCGTCGAACTGGTCCGCAATCGCGCAACGCGGCAGCCCATGGCTCCGTTTAACGGGACATCGGAAGAGATGGCGGCGCTCGGAAAGTTTTTCCGCGAGAATGGGCTTTACACGCTGGTGCGTTGGAATACGTTCTATACGAATCCGCCGCTGTGCATCAATGAAGAGCAGTTGCGCGAGGCATTCGCGATTATTGATAAGGGACTGGAGATTACCGACAAAGCGGTCCAGGGCTAGGTCCAGCGCAGTGAAGGCTGCGTTGTCAGGGGATATCTAAATAAGTTACTCGTGGCTCCGCGCAGCGGTGTAGACCGGCAGACAGTTTCGCGGGCGAGGGCGCCCGCGCCACACTATCTACGTGGTTGCGGAGTAGGCGGGGTAGAACTTTTCCTGCTGGACTTCGCTCTCGCGCCGCTCGGATACCATTAACTCGCTTTTGCTGACGAGGTTCGCGATCCGTTCCCGGGCAACTCGATCAAGTTTCTTAAATCGGATACCCGTACCGCATCCGTAGATGCTGTGGGTGATATTGCCCTGCACCCAGACCTTTTCTCCATCCAACCAGAGGGCGACACTGACTTCGGTTTCCGGGGTCATGGCATGGGGCACTTGCACGCGACAGCCGCCTTCGCTCAGGTCGCAAGCCGTGATCCACATCGGAGTGCTGACCTCCCGTGCTCGCATCTCGACCGCAATCTCGCACACATGGCGCGCATGCTCTCTGCGGACGGTCACTCGCGGTCGCACAAAGTCGTCAATGCCGGAGGCTGGCAGCCAACCCCCCGCGATGGCGGGAGTTGCTCCGGCGCCGGCCAGACCAAGGCTTCGTCCTTCGCTAGTCGATTGCGCCCAAATCACGCGATAGCGGCGCGTGATGGCTTCACACCGCAGGGCAACCACGTCGCACACATTCACGGCGCAGCTTACATCTTCGAGCAGAGCTCCATCCCGGCTCAGGTTCAGCACCTGGACGCGATCAAGAAAGGGCCTGCCCTTTGCGTCCATACCGCACACGGTGGCGCTTAGGGTCATCGGTACTCGAGGTTGGCGACGGCATCCCATAATGTTCAACTTTCCTTTGTCTCAAACTTTTGTTCGCGCCATAAAGGCGTCCAGGGGGATGATGTCTCTGCGTACGTGGCCGACTGGTGCCGTGGTTACCTAAGTAATCATGTCAGACGGTCCTCGGTTACAACTCTGTACTTCCAGAGAGCATGTCCGCTGCCATTTCATGATGCCGCGAAGCAAAGGACTTGGCCGGGAAAAAGCTGCCGCGGAGGTGCAACATAATGCAGGTGGGAGAAAAATAGCGGGTCAGAGACCGGCGTTGCCACGCGTTTCCCGTGCGCGTTATTGAATCCTTTTTCAGCCCCAAAAAATAAATATTCACAGGTATCCGCGAGGCCGAATCGGGCATATACTGCGCCACGCGCGGCTTGTGCGCGTATAGGAGACTCCCCCATGAACAAAGCAGTCGAAGTATTGCTCACGGTTCTGGCTTTGGCCGGAATGTATTGTGCGATCCCCAACAACGTTGTGACGGGCAATCCAGTGGTTCGTGCCCAGCAGGAGGTCTTGATTGCCGATGGTAGCGACCCTATGCCGTTGTGCCGAGGGCGGCACTGCAAATAGAAACGGATAATTTCGAAAATCGAAAATAGGGTCGCCAAGATTTTCGTTGCACGGCTGCCGAGGGAGAGGTATGCTTCCGACCTTCGGGGGCAGGTGAGCGATGAACTGGCTGACAGATGTAAGCTGGGTCGCAGGTCCGGCGCTGCAGATCGTTCTTTTGACCTTCATGGTCCGGCGCAAGTGGCAAGGCGTTTTTCCGAGATTCTTTTCCTACATTATCTTCCAGATACTGAAGTCGGGGATTTTGTTCCTGACCTACCGGTATTTCGACGACAACTCCTACTTTGAAGCCTATTGGACGGGGAACGCCATTAGCGTGCTCTTGGCAGTCGCGGTAATGGACGAGATCCTGCACAGCCTCTTTGAGCAATACGGCGGGATTCAGACCCTGGGCGTGATCATCTTCCGATGGTCGTGTGGGTTACTGCTGCTGCTGGCGGTGGTGAGCGCACTCTCCAGCCACGATGGCAGTGCGGATCGAGTGGTAGCGGCGGTGCTGGCTTTTGAACGCAGCGTGCGCCTGATGCAGTGTGGCCTGTTCGTTCTCCTGATGCTTCTTTGCCGCATTCTGCGCGATGTCTGGCGGCAGCCGGTATTTGGCGTCGCGCTCGGTTTTGGAATCTTCGCCAGCATTGAGTTGATCCTCATCAGCGTCGTGATGTGGATTGGCGACGGTCCCCGTGAAATCGTGAGCCTGGCGAAGAGCGTAACTTTCAACGCGGTCACTCTCCTTTGGATTGGCTACCTGAAGCAAGCGAGCGAGTCGGTGCCGGCGATGAGTATGGTTCCTGTGGCCAGATTGAACCTGGCGTTGGCTACACCCAACGGCGGCGACGGTCAGGACGAATCTTTTATCGTTTGGGTGGAGCAAGCAGTGGACCGCGTCTTATCGCGCCACACTTGGCCCGCGCCAGAGGCAAAGGGATCGCAGGTCGTCGATCGCAAACCCGGGCCACAAGAGAGCGACTAGAGGGAACTGATTTCCCATCCTTAGCAAAAACGATGAATCCCATAACCGAGGAAACGCGCGCTCCCGAGAACTGGCCCCCGGGGCCAGGTCATCACTTATCGTTCAAGTCGGGGGACAGCTGGAAGACGGGAGTTCTCCAAGAGGTCCGCTGGGGCCTTGTCTGGCGGGATTTCATACTTGACGACGGCCGCGTGATCCCGGAAATGAAAATTCTGGGATGTCCAACGCCGCCGGTGTGGCGTGAAACCAGCGAGGTGACTCAGTCTGAGCGCGAAGCCTGGGAGGAGAGGCTGGCCTCGATGGCAGCTGCCGGGCAGGATCCGCGAGAACGGGAACAGTTGTTTCGCGCTGAGCTCAATCAGTATCTCGCCTATACCTATCTCAAATTCCAGCGCACCGGACACGCGTCCTCCGATCAAGAGGTCCGGCCGGACGATTTTTCGGAGCGGATCAAAGACGTGAAACGCGTCGTCACCAAACGTCTGGGAGAATTGCTCGGCGTTCGAAGTGGAGCAGAAGAGTGCGAATCTGCAGCCTATTCGCTGGGCAAGCTGAAGGATCTGGAGATGTGGCTCCAGGGCGTCGGACCCGCGACCTCGCGAAGTTTCGCGAGCTAATCTTGCGAAGTATCCCATCCAGATGCGAAGGTCCAGGCAGAATCCCGCATCACCGAAAGCAAAAAACTTAACCACAGGGAGCTCGGAGGTCACAGGGGAAACCATTCCGAAAATCCCTGGCCTTGATCGGACCAATTGCGTGTCTTGTGTACGCCGTCCATAGAGTCACTTCGCCAGACGATTATATTTTTTCAGCACCTCGCGGAGTTTGTCGTGCGGTAGGGCAATTACCGTGCGGTCGTTGATTCCGGTCATGGTTTCGGCAGCGACCATCGCATTGATCACGGCTTCTTCCGTGGCCTGCACGGTGGCCAGAAAAATAGGATTGATCTGGTCGTTGGGCAGCATTTTCAAATCCCGCACACTTTTCGGGTTGGCTGCACCTGGGTTCGCGGTTGAGAAGGCGATGAAGATGTCGCCCGAGCCGTCGCCGGAAAAGCTGCCGTCGCGTCCCAGGCCGAGCGAGACGCGGCGGACGACGCGCTTCAGTTGCGTGGGGATCAAAGGTGCATCGGTCGCGACCACCACGATGATCGATCCGATGTCATCCTCGCGAATCGTATGGTCGGGAATCTCACGGCCTACCGGCACGCCGGCAATCCGCAACTGGCTGCGTGTACCGTAATTGCATTGCACCAGTACGCCGACAGTGTAGCCGCCGTATTTGGCGTCGAGCACGCGCGAAGACGTCCCGATCCCGCCCTTGAATTCGTTGCAGATCATTCCAGTGCCGCCGCCGACGCTGCCTTCTTCCACCGCCCCGCCATGCGCGGAATCGAGCGCGTGGAAGGCGTGTTCCGGTTTCACGTGGAATCCGTTGATGTCGTTGAGTTCCCCGTCCCAGGTTTCAGCAACGACCGGCAGAGACCACCAGTAGCCGTCCTCGGACGGCGGACCATGCTTGACCTTCCAGGCGATAACGGCGTCGCGTACCACGCCCACGCTATGAGTATTAGTGATCATGACGGGGCCGTCGAGGAAGCCAGAATCTTCCAGCCACGTTGTCCCGGTCATCTCGCCATTGCCGTTGAGCGTAAACCAGCCGCCGAAAACCGGGTCATTGGATTCCTTGCCGCGTGGAAGAATAGCAGTCACACCGGTGCGAACGGGGCCTTCCCCCACCTTGAGCTTGCCGCTCCCGGAGATGAGCGTGGTGTGGCCGACCTCGACGCCCTTTACATCGGTGATCGCGTTGAACGGGCCGGGCTTTCCGTCGAAGGGCACGCCCAGATCGCGCGCCCGCGGCTTGGTCTGGCTGAAGGCAACCGCGCCGATGAGGAGGAGAAGTAACAGCGTTCGGAGTGAGAGAGTGAAGGCCTTCTTCATATTCATAGAAAGGTTGGAGCAGCGCACGCCGCAGTATAAAGCATCAAAGCGCCGATGCTGGTTTACAATTCCAGCCAGAAAGTTTTCGCGGTAGGCGGGAGCAGACATGGAAAACTGGAAGCGGGCAGTGATCGCGGGATCGGCGGGCGCGGCTACGATCTTGATGCTGAAAGGAAAACGTCCGGCGGGCGTGCTGGTGGCGGGCGTGGGACTGGCCGTGCTGGCGTCGGAGTATCCCGAAACATTTACGCGGATTCGCGAAGAGATTCCCAGCTACGTGCGCCAGGGAACAAGGTTTCTCGATCTCGCGATGAAAATCGGCACCAACATCGGCGAACTCGTCGAGCGCCGCGGGCAAGGCTTGTTGGAAGAATTGGAAGAGTATTAAGGGCGGTCGTTGGTCGTTCGTCCTTTCGCTCTTCGCCGTTCTTCCTGACCGTAAACATTAGCCCGGAGCAAACAGCGAAGGACGAGCAGCGAACGACGAACAGCGAACGACGAAGGACGAACGACCCACGACGTTCCTACTCGATTCCCAACTGCTTGCGTGCGTCGGGACTAAGGCGTTCGGGGGTCCAGGGCGGTTCCCAGACTACGTTGACGTTAGCGTTGCGGACGCCCGGAAGTTGTTCGACCCGCGACTTTACCTGCGCGCTGATGTTGACGTGCTCGGGACAACCCTGCGCGGTGAGCGTCATCTCAACCGTGACGTCTTGTTGATCTTCGGGTACGGAGTCGAAACGCACTTCGTAGATCAGGCCCAGATCCACAATGTTGACGGGGATCTCCGGGTCGTAGCACTGCTTGAGTGCGCTGAGGACGTCTTCCTGAGTTAGAGGCATAGCGATAAGTTTAGACCATGGCCATGGATTCGGAGTCGCGAAAAAAACTACAGATCTTTCTGCTCGCCGCTATCGTCATAGCGGGGGTGCGTGCGACGTATATCGTCTACGACCGCTATCAGGCGCGGAAAGAAGACGCAAAGCCGAAGCAGGAAAAAGCACTCAAAGCGGACTACTACATCACGCCAAAGAAACTGCATCCGTACGATTTGAAGTCGGCGCGGGAACTCACCAGGCAGCCGATCTGGGTGAAGGTGGGTTACGCGAACACTTACTATCCATACGATGTAGCGCGACGCAGAGCCGAGTTTGGGCGGGAAGCAGGGACGCTCCTGCCACTCCAGAAGCTTCAGATTCAGGATGTCGTGACCGATGTCGCGCCTCAGGCGCCGGACTCGAAGCAAGTCCTGGCGCGATTTGAGTTGGAGGGAAAGGCCTTCGCGGTTCCGATTGGAGCCAGGAAAGGTGGCAATTTCAAAATCTATTCCGATGACATGTTTTTCATCGAGGACCCGCACGAACTGTACAAACACTGGCCGCCCGAGGTGTGGAAAACGATTGATGCTCACGAAGCGCATCCCGGCATGAGCGAGTTGCAAACAGGATTGGCGATAGGACTAGGAATCCCCGAAGGTTCGGGCGACTACGGATCGAGGACTCTGAAGTACGCGAATGGCGGCAAGCCGGTGACGGTTACGTTTCGCAATGACAAGGCAGTTGAGATAAAGCCAGGATCGTAGGCCCGTCGGTTACAATTCCTCGCATGAGACGAACACTCGCCGTCGTTGTTTTTTCGCTCTTCTTTTCGATCCTCACTTTCGCCGCGCCCCGCACCATGCGCGTGGACTACTACCACGCGGGAAACTCCAAGCAGGAATGGTTCAGCCTTGATCGAACGGTGATTGAGTCGCTGGAGTGGCCGGGGAATCCGGCGAAAGCAATTGATGACAGCGGGCTCGGCAACTATGTGTTCGAAGTTCGCGAGAAGCAGAGCGGCAAACTCGTCTACTCGCGCGGGTTTAGTTCCGTCTTTACCGAGTGGCGCGATATTGAAGAAGCGCTGCATGCCAACCGGACGTTTTCCGAGTCGCTGCGCTTTCCCAGCCCTTCGGTTCCGGTGGAAGTGTCGCTGAAAGCCCGTACCGACGCCGGCTTTCAGGAAGTCTGGAAGACGGTCGTCGATCCCAGAGATAAGTTCGTGGACCGCTCCCGTCCGTCGTCGCCGGGTGCGTTGATTGAATTGCAGAAGATGGGCGATCCGGCAACGAAAGTCGATCTGGTGGTGATGGGCGATGGCTACACGGCGGCGGAGCGCGACAAGTTCGAAAAAGATGCTCGGCGATTTATCGACAAACTTTTCTCGACCTCGCCGTTTCGCGAGCACCAGAAAGATTTCAACGTCTGGGGACTGTGTCCTGCGGCGGAGGAAAGCGGGATCGCGCGGCCTTCGAGCGGGATCTACCGGCGATCGCCGCTGGGCGCGACCTACGACACGTTCGACAGCGAGCGCTACGTCCTGACCTCGGAGAACCGGACTCTGCGCGACGCGGCCTCATTTGCGCCTTACGAGTTCATCGAGATATTGGTCAATGGCAAGACCTACGGCGGTGGAGGAATCTTCAACCAATACGCGACCGTCGCGATCGACAACGGGTTCGCAGGATACGTCGGTGTCCATGAATTCGGCCATCATTTCGCCGCGCTGGCCGATGAATACTACACCTCGGACGTGGCCTACCTTTCAGGCGCCGAGAAGAAAGAACCCTGGGAGCCGAACGTCACCGCGTTGCTTGATCCAGCAAAGCTGAAGTGGAAGAACCTGGTTGAGGCGGGAACGCCACTTCCAACGCCTTGGCCAAAAGAAGATTTCGAGCGCTTCGAAGCGGACATTCAGAAGCAGCGCCGAGAAATGCGCGCGGCCGGAAAGCCCGAAGCGGAGATGGAAGAACTCTTCCGCAAAGAGCGCGAGAAAGAAGACGCGATGTTCGCGGCGCAAAAAAATTCCAGTAGTGTCGGGGCATTTGAGGGAGCGAATTATCAGGCGAAGGGATATTACCGTCCGCAGATGAATTGCATCATGTTTACGCGGCACGATGCGTTCTGTGCGGTGTGCCGGCGGGCGATTGAGCGGGTGATTGGGATGTACTCTTCGTGAGAAAAGTCAAAACCTTTAACCACAGGGGTCACAGGGGAATGTTCGGGCTCACCAGATAGTTGAGGACGAACTGGGCGACTTCTGGCGTGACATAGTGCGGCGGGCGGATTGCGAAGGTCGGGCGATTGAGAACCGGTTTCAGCGAGACGCGCTCCCATGTTGGTGTGGAAGCATTTTCTGTAGCGTGTAGCAACACCGCGTCGGCACGATCCAGAAAAGTTTGAGCAGAGGCTTTGAAGTCCGCCGTAGCCGGGTCGAGCACCGTCAGATAGAGATCGGGTTTCAGGAAACGCAAAATGCTGTTCGATTCGATGATGGCGTTTTGCGTGTCGCTGAGAGTCTGGCGGATGCGGGGCATGGCCTCGGCGAGGCGTCCTTGTTCGGTGCGCACCCACCACGAGTGCTCGGCGCCCGCGACCAGGAAACGCGAAGTATCGGATTCGCCGTCGCGATTCCTTTCTTCCGAGATAGCCCAGGCGTGATCGGCGGTAGCGCAATCGCAGGCTTCGCCGTTGGCGGAGCAGATGCCGTGCCCGTATTGCGTGATCTTCAGGGCGGTCCAGTGAAATTCGGGCAGGGCGGAAATCAAGCCGGCGACGACGCTGGTTTTTCCGACGTTACGGGAATGGCCGCCGATAACTACGATGGACATGAGTGAGTTCTCAGTTCCCAGTTCCCAGTTCCCAGTTCTCAGTGTCACCGTCTGTGCGCGCCGCCGCCCGCGACAGATACGCCAGCTCTTTAAGATACTGCCTCAGCGGCCGCGCGGGCGTCCCCCAGAACACGACGCCTTTTCCTCGGACGATCTTCTTGGGCAGAATGCCGGATCCTCCGCCCAGGATGACTCCTTCTTCGATGTGGGCGTGATCGCCAATTCCGACTTGTCCACCCATGACTACGCTGTCTTCGACGGTAACGCTGCCGGAGAGGCCAGTCTGCGCCGCGATGACGACGTTACGCCCGATCTGGCAGTTGTGGGCGATGTGCACGAGGTTGTCGATCTTCGTGCCACGGCGGACGCGGGTTTCGTCGAGTGCGCCGCGATCGATCGTCGAGTTCGCGCCGATCTCGACGTCGTCTTCGATCACGAGGCGTCCGACTTGCGGGAATTGTTCGTAGCGTCCAGTCTCAGCGTCGCGGACGTAGCCAAAGCCCTCGCTGCCCAGCACGGCGCCCGCCTGGATCACTACGCGGTTGCCTAAGGTCGTGCCTGAATAAATAGTCACGTTCGGATCAACGCGGCAATCAGCGCCAATTCCAACTCCGTCGCCAATCGCGCAACCGGCGCTGATTGTTGTCTCATCTCCGATTACGGCATTTTCTCCGACCACTGCTCGGGGGCCAATCACAACGTTCTTGCCGATGCGCGCAGACGCAGCGACGACGGCCAAGGGATGAGTGCCTCCGCCGCGCGAATCATCGCGCAGGAGTTTGGCCGCGCGGGCAAATGCCAGGCGAGGCTGCGGATGGATCAGCAGCGGTTTACGGGAGTTGACTGACGCGGCGAATTCTCCAGCAACCACGGCGGCTGCGGGCGAGGCGATTGCGGTATCGAGATGTTTGGCGTCCTCTACGAAGACGAGGCTGTCGTGTGCCGCCGAATGCAGGCTCGCGACCGTGGTCACTTCAGCGGAGCCGGCGCCGATTAGTCGGCAGCCTAGTCGTTCCGCGAGATCCTGAAGAGTACGTTTCATGGCTTTCCATTGTCGCGTTCCGCGGCGTGGTTCGCAAATAGGCTCCGCAGATTTCTTGCCGCTGCCGACGAAGAGCCTTTAACCGCAGAGTACGCAAAGGACGCGCAGGGGACGCCAAGAAACCCAACGCGCTATGAGCGAACGGCGAACGACCAGCGACGAACGACGAATCGCCCCCTCAATACAGCGGCGCCTCCCCTTCCGGGCGTGTCTTCCAGCGGCGATGGACCCACAGCCACTGGTCGGGAAAACGGCGTACATAAGCTTCAATGACTTTCGTGAACCTGGCGGTATTGGCGACGATGTCGGCTTCGTTGTTGTCGGTGCGGATCAGCTCGACGGCAGGATCAAATCGCAGAATGTACTTCCGCATCCTCGAGTCCCAGGTTGTGAAAGTTGGAATCACGGCGGCGTCGGTGCGCAGGGCGATGCGGGCCAACCCACTCGCGGTGTACGCCGGGATGCCGAAGAAATCCACGAATACGCCTTGGGGCGGGGTCATGTTCGTGTCCATAAGAATGCCGACGACTTCGCCATTCTTCATGGCAGCGAGCAGGCCACGAACGAAATCATCTTTGTCGACGGTGCGGTTGCCGTGCATGGTGCGATAGCTCTGAATCAGCCGGTCGACTCTTCGATTGTCGAGCGAACGCATCACAACCCACATAGGATGTCCTTGCAGGGAATGGGCGAAGGCGGAAAGCTCCCATCCGCCCAGATGACCCGTCAGGAAGAGCACGCCTTTTCGCCGTGCAAACGCACGTTCGTAGTTTTCGAAACCGTCGTAGACAACAACCCGGTTTACGTTCTCGCGTGTATAACGAGGGAAGAGGCAAACTTCGGCGAGCTGTCGTCCCAGGGAGATGTACTCGCCACGAAGAATGCGGCGCCGCTCGCTGCGGGACATTTCAGGAAAGGCCAGGGACAGATTGCGCATACCCACGCGGCGTAGCCGTCCGTGGAGCAGGTAGACGAGCAGGCCCAGAGTGATCCCCTTGGCGCGGGCCAGGGGACGGGGAAGCAGCCCGATCGTCTTCAGGCAGAACCAGACGATCCAGTATTCGAGTCGTTCGCGCACTGTGCGCGAGTGTAGCAGGCGGGCGAAAGGTTCGACAAAGGAAGTCCCGAGTTGGTAGTGGCTCAAATTGAGCCACTACCCCCGAGTTGGAGTGCTGGTATGTGGCCTACTTTCGGCGTACAGTGCCACCCATGGATATCTGGCTCACAATTCGCACCTTCATCGCTTTGTACTTTCTACTGTTCGGTTTGGCTTTCATGTTCGGCGCCTCCGATCAGCATGCTTTGCTGGGAGCATTTTTCGCGTCACTCGGCCTGTCTTACTTTTGGCGATTGTGGGTAGCGATGCGAACGGGCAAATAGTAGCCGCGGGGATGATCAGAGGAAGTTAGGAAGACGAGGGGCAAAAAAATGCGGGGCTGAACGCGGCGACCCTAATCTCCGCTTCCAACCCCGTCTCCCAGGTTCTGTGGTAGGTGAAGCGAGTATGGGGCAGGTGGCTAAAGTCGGCAAGATTACCAGGGTCATTGTCCGATGGTAACTAAGGGGTGGGCGGGACGAAGCAAAGCCGATTTACGGCCGGCCAGGCGCCCCTTCGACAAGCTCAGGGCAGGCTCTCGGACATCCGCCGGCGAGGCCGCCGGCGCGACAACTATTTCGCTGTAACCAGCGAGTGCGTGATGGCGTGCACCGAAAGCGCAATGCGATTCTGGACGCCGACTTTCCGCATCAGTTTGGCCACGTGCGCCTTGACGGTGCGCTCTTCGATCCCAAGGGCTGCGCCGATTTCTTTATTGGATCGTCCCGCAACCAGCATTTCCAGAACTTCTTTTTCGCGATCCGTGAAGGTGACGCGTCCGGCGGGAAACATGCGGCCCGGCGACTGGGTCACGCGCTCAATGAAAGTCGAGAGCACATGGCGCGGAGCCCACACCGAACCCTGATTCACCACCCGCAAAGCCTGCACAAACTCTGTGGGGGCGGCGGCTTCGTCCACGTAGCCTTTGGCGCCGGCGGCAATTGCTTTGAGGATGCTTTCCTCGTCCATGCCGGAGCCCGTGACGATGATGCGTACATCCGGACGGACGGCTTTCAGGCTGGCCATGATGTCGAACAAATTCTGGCCCGAGCGGTTGCCGAGCAGAACGAGGTCGATGCTGGGGAGTTGGCTCAGATCGGCCAGCGAGGCCGAAACCAGTTCCAAATCCGGCTCTGAATCGAACAGCGCGCGGAATCCCACAAACCGAAGCGGATCACTTTCCACGACGGCAATTCGAATGAGCGGCTTTCTGGCGACTGCAGCTTTCATAGGTTTCCCTGTTAGGATTGCATCCAATTAGAAGAGTGCCTGATTTGTCATGGAATTGGAATGACTGGTGATGCATTGGAAATTACGGCAGTAACGTCCGACATCAGATTTGGGAAGAGGAATTCGCCGTGAAAAAACAAATGCAGAGGCTTGGGGCTGCGGTACTGGCAGTCGGGATGGCGGTAGCACTGCCCGGGTGGGGGCAAGCTCCGGAGCAGGGGCTATCCTCGCCCTCGACGTCCACAGCGGCTCCAGGAACGGCTTCGGCAGCGCCTCCCGTGGTATATCAGGCCAAGTTTACCGGCGATCCGGCACGGTCGGAATCGGAAGCGCAGGCCCTGGGCTATATGCGGGTGGTGCTTCGGGCGCAGAGGGAATACAAGAAACGGCACGACAAGTTTGCGGATTCTTTGCACGCCCTGGCCGGGACCGGTTCGATGACCAAGCGCATGGCGAGCTCCCCCGCGCGGGGAGACTATACCGCCAGTTTCCGCACCCAGAAAAACGGTTTTATTTTCACCATGACTCCCAAGCAGATGGACAGCGAACACCGCTCCTTCTACGCGGAAGAAGATTGCGTCATTCACGCCGACGACCAGAAGGCGGCCGACCTGAGTTCACCAAAAATCAAGTAACAGTTGACTAGATCGCCTTCGGTGGGCCGTCGTCGGTCACGTCCTGAGTTGGTTCGACCTGCATCGGGAGCGTCTGACCCGGGCTGCGTCGCGGCGTCGCGGTGCCATCGCCGGTGATCCGGCGCAGTTCCTTCAATATCTCCTGACGGTCCCGTGCGGCGTAATCGTGGGCGAAACGGGTGAGGGCCTCGGTCAGGATTTCATGATGGTGCACGTTCTCCAGGCCCGCCTCGCGAGTGATGTTTAGCCACAGGCGATGGAGCAGCAAAACGTCTTCGTTCATCATGGTTGGCGTATGCGGGCCAATTCTGAAGGAATCGACCTTGCCTTCCGGATGAACGACTTGCAGCACAAATTGCCGCTTGGGCTCGGCCAGGCCCTCCCATGAGTGTCCTAACGCCAGCGCCTGCTCCGCCGTGGTCATCTTGCTGGACAGACCCAAAACCACCGCCGACGAGTCCAGATTGTTGGCGGTCTGCACAATCGCCGACCACACATCCGCGGCCGGTACCACCAGCAGAGAAACGTGCTTTCCAACACCTTCGGCTACCGACACCGCGCGCGTGAACAGGGTCTGCTCATAGTCGCTGAAGATCTGCTCCATGGAGAGGTCGTAGGCGGCGGACCCGAAGCGGCTGACGCGGGCCGACATCACCACCACATCCTGTTCGCGGGTGTCGATCCGTTCGAGGGCCCAGCGCAGGTGGGCGAGCGTGTTGTAGTCGCGCACCGGAACCAGCACATTACCGCGGCGAATATTGAGCGAGGCGCGTTCCACCGTGTCGCTCTGGAGAAGTTGGAACTGGTCTTTCATCGTCTTCTGCGCCAGCGCGGATTTGCGATGGTTCACGCGCTCGGAAACGCTGAAGATAACGAAAAAGACAACTGCAAAAGAAACTCCGGCCACGGTCGCCACCGATTTCGTGAACAGGTTCACGATCGCGGTTGCGAGCAATACCAGAAACACCGAAGCCAGGCCAATCGGGATCTCATGTCCGCGAATATTGAGAGTGGGTGGAACCTTCCACCCGCGTTCGCCTTTGTATTTAAAGCGCAGAACCAGCATGGCCAGGCTGTTGAAGGTGAAACTCCAGATGACGCCGAAGGCATAGGCCTCGCCGAGGACGTAGACATTTCCGCGGCTCGCCAGAATGGTCAAAAGCTGGAGTCCAACCACCATGTTGATGATGCGGGAACTGGTCCCGTACTTGCGATGCGGGAAGCGGAACCAGTCGGCCATGACTCCGTCTTCGGCAACGCGGTTGAGAACCCCGTTGGACCCGATGATGGCAGTGTTCACCGCACCCGAGAGAATAAGGAAGCCCACCACCACGACAAAGGCGCGGAAGAGCAGACGCAGAATCTCCGGGCCGTACAGGTGCATGGCCAGGCCCGCGATCAGATTGTCCTTATAAACAGGGACGCGGACCGCGTCCGGAATCAGCATCACCGAGAGAAGCGCCGTCAGGCCCGTGAACACGAAGCTGTAGATCGCGATTACGATCGCGGCCTTCTTCAAATTCTTCAACTTCGGATGCGCCAACTCTCGGTTCACCTGGGCGAGCGATTCCTCACCGCTCATGGCCAGCACCGAGTGGCCGAACGCCATCAGGATTCCCAGCACGCCGAACATCCGCGCCAGACTCTGTTCCGGGAAGCTGTTCTTCAGAAATCCGAGCGATTCCTTGCTGAAATGAAGATTCGCGGGAGTAGGAAATGGGACGGGCTGGTATCCGGACTTAATCAGCGTGAATGCCGACCATCCCAGCAGAATGACCACCATGACGGTGGTGATTTGCATGACCTGAAGCGCTTTTTCGCTGGATTCGTGGATGCCCTTGATGTTCTCGTGCCAGAAATAGATCGTGACGGCCATGGCCAACACGACCGAAGTTGCGTTGACGTTGATGTGCGGCGTGCCGTGGAAGATGGCGTGGACAGCGCGCGGAATCCAGCCGTGGAGGTCGGCGGTGGCGAAGGTATCGTTCACCAGTCCGGCAATGTACTGGCCGGCTGACACGCCCGAGATTGGCCCGGTCAGGATGTAGTCGAACATCAGTGCTGAGACGCTGATCTTGGCGAGCGTGCCGCCCAGTGCCTCCTTCACAACGCGATAGACGCCGCCGCGAACAAACATCGAGCAGCTCTCCACATAAACCGCTCGTACCGCGAACGAAAACAGCATCACGGCCACGATGAACCAGGCTGCGGACTTGCCGATGGCCTGCTCGGCGATCCCGCAAGCATAAAACGCGGACGAACCGAGGTCGTTCAGCACGATGGCCGCGGCGCGCCAGTACGAGATGAACGTCAGCATCACCGAAGTGGCGACTACGATTCGTACCCGGTTCGTTCCCGGGGATGCGGGCTGATTGGGAGTTGACATGCAGGATCGGGGCGGGGGCCCTAGGAGGATTTCTCCTTGTCATCGTCATCCATGCCAAAGAGCGTCTCGATGTCCTCAATGCCGGTGAGCACCAGCACCACCAGCGAGCCTAAGGACCCGACAATAAACATTGTTTCCAGAATCCGCGCTATCAGCACCACCCACATTGGCATGAGAACAGTATTTTATCCGATACGTGCGCCGGAGAACAGGCTTGCCGCGAAAAACCGGAAAGCGAAGCCAATTTGCTATTCTTGCGACGTGCGAAAGATCCACTCCAGCGCCTGGCGCTTACTGTTCCTCTCGGCCGGTTTGCAGATTATTATTTTTCCTTTGGCAGGGACTTATTTTTATTGGCTCTCCTGGGTCGCTGTGGCACCACTGCTAGTTGCCCTGCGCCGCGCGCAGAGTCCAGAAGCTCTGCAGGTAGATGCGACCGTGTGCCTGGAGCCCGCCAGTCCGTGGCAAGCCTTCCTGATGGCCTACGCCTGCGGAATTCTCTGGTATCTGGGAACCTGCTACTGGGTGTTCGACACCATGCGCCATTACGGCGGGCTGGCGACTCCCGTTGCCTTGCTGGTTCTGGTGGTTGCCTGCATGTATATGGGGCTCTATCACGGTCTGTTCGGATTGCTGTTTGTGCTCGCCGCCGGAAACAAAATCTTGCAGCGGCGCGCTCTGGCGTTGGCTCCATTCCTGTGGGTCGCGGTGGAACTGGCGCGGACTCGCATCTCGGCATTTCCCTGGGAGCTTCTCGGCTACACCCAAACGAACAATCCTGCGCTCACCCGCCTGGCCACCTTCACCGGAGTCTACGGGCTGTCGTTTGAAATCATGCTCGTCAACAGCGTGTTCGCTGCCGCGTTCCTCGTGCCTAGAGAACGCCGAAAATGGCTGCTGGCAGCGGCTTGTGGAGGAGCGCTCATCCTTCAGGCTGGTCAATTACTGAAGCCTCCGCCGGTTCCCGCCGACCACACCGCCCTGCTCGTGCAGCAAAACATCCCCGCCGAGGGGAACTGGACAACCGACTACTTTCAGGGAACGCTCCGCGATTTGACGTGGATTAGCCTGCATCCCCCGGGCGCGAAAGACGGACAGCACTTCGACCTGATTGTCTGGCCGGAATCGCCTTCTCCATTTTTCCTGAACGACGCCAGCTTCCGTGGAGTCGTGGCGGATCTGGCGCGGCAAAGCCAGACTTGGCTGCTGGTCGGAAGCATTGGCGTGCAGAGTGCCTCGTCTTCGCCGCAACAGCAGAGCGAGGTATTCAATTCCGCCGGGTTGATCAGCCCGACGGGGGAACTCGCGGCGCGTTACGACAAGACTCACCTCGTGCCGTTCGGCGAATATATCCCGTTCAAACGCTTTCTTCCGTTCATGAGCATGTTGACCGACCAGATTGGCAACTTCAGCTGGGGACACTCCCGGCAACCGCTCGAGGCAGGCGGGCAAAGGCTCGGCATTTCCATTTGCTACGAGTCGATTTTTCCGGATGAGGTCCGCGAGTACGTGCAACGCGACGCGGGCGTCTTAATCAACCTGACCAACGACGGCTGGTATGGCGACAGTGGTGCCTGGAAACAGCATCTCGAGATGACGCAGATGCGCGCCATCGAAAACGGCCGCTGGCTGCTGGTCGGCACCAACACCGGCATGACCGTATCGGTCGACCCCTACGGGCGGATCGTGGCCGCCACCGGCCGCAAGTTCCGCACCGCCCTGGCAGCACCCTATGGGCTGTTATCCGGTACCACGTTCTACACCGAGCACGGGGATTGGTTCGCGTATCTGTGTGCGATAATTTCCTTAGGCGCAATCTTCGTACGTTTATTGTTCCGCAATTATGAGCGACAACCTGTTAGCTGAACTCGAACAGCAGTACGCGGCACTCAAGACCAAAGTGCACTCCCTCCGGGAGTATCTTTGACGGCGGCAAGCTGCGCCCGCAGTTAGCCGAAATCGAAAAGCAAGCGTCCGATCCGAATCTCTGGTCCAATCCAGCAAGATCGCAACAGGTGATGCGTGAGCGCAAGCGTCTGGAGGACGTGTTGTCCCTGGAAGGCGACCTGGCGCGCCGCACCGATGATATCGGCGCCTATTTTGATCTCGCCGGTGAAGGCGAAAACGTCAACACCGAATTGCAGCGCGACCTGAATAGCCTGAACGAACTGGTCGACCGCGTCGAAACCGAGACACTGCTCTCCGGCGACCACGATGCGCGCAACGCCATCGTGACGATCCATCCGGGCGCGGGCGGCACCGAGTCGCAGGACTGGGCGCAGATCCTGCTGCGCATGTACCTGCGCTGGGCCGAGCTTCAGCGGTTCAAGACGGAAATGTACGACGAGCAGCCGGGCGAAGAAGCGGGAATTAAATCCGCGACGTTCGTCGTCAACGGCCAGTATGCCTATGGGTATCTGTCCAGTGAAATCGGAGTTCACCGCTTGGTCCGGATTTCGCCCTTTGACCAGGCCAAGCGGCGGCATACTTCATTTGCCAGCGTCTATGTTTCGCCGGAAATCGATGACAGCATTGAAGTGATCATCAAGCCCGACGATATTCGCATCGATACTTATCGATCCAGCGGCAAGGGCGGGCAGCACGTGAACACCACCGATTCCGCCGTGCGCATTACGCACATCCCCACTAACCTCGTGTCCAGTTGCCAGAACGAACGCTCGCAGCACAAGAACAAAGAGAAGGCGATGAGCATGCTGCGTTCGAAAATCTACGAGTTCGAGATGGAGAAGAAACGCGCAGTCACGAAAAAAATCGAAGACTCCAAACTCGACATCGGCTTCGGATCGCAGATCCGCTCCTACGTCCTGCAACCCTACCGCATGATCAAGGATCACCGCACCAGGACCGAGGTCGGTGACGTAGATCGCGTGCTGGACGGCGATTTGCGGCCCTTCATGCAGGCGTACTTGCGCATGCGAAGAGGCGAGAAGAAATGATGAGTACCCGAGCTGCAGCAGTTCATCGCGGACTGAATCTGGAATACTTCACGGTCACGTGGAGTCTTCTGGAGGCCTTGGTCGCGCTAATTGCCGGCGCCGTAGCTGGTAGCATCGCGCTCGTCGGCTTCGGACTGGATTCGCTGATCGAGGCGTCATCGGGGAGTATCTTGCTGTGGCGGTTGCATTCGGATCACGACGAAGGGCGACGGGAGACGGTCGAAAAGCAGGCCTTGAAGCTGGTTGGGCTCAGTCTTCTTGCTCTGGCAGTCTACGTTACGGGCGATGCGACTTTCAGTCTCGTGAAGAAGGAGGCGCCGGAGCGGAGCCTGCCGGGGATTGCTCTGGCTCTGGTATCGCTGGTGGTGATGCCTTTGTTGGCGCGCGCCAAGCGCAGAGTTGCGTCTGAACTGGCAAGCCCAGCCCTGCAAGCAGACTCACGGCAGGCTGACATCTGCGTTTACCTTTCCGCCATTCTGCTTCTCGGGCTGCTTCTGAATATGGCTTGGGGGTGGTGGTGGGCCGACCCAGTCGCTGGGCTCGTGATGGTTCCCCTCATCGTGTATGAAGGCATACGGGCGCTAAGTGGAAAAACTTGCTGCGACAATTGCGGATAGAGAGTCTATGAGAGTAAAGAAGGAGATCTTGCCAAAGCCGCCGAAACTGGGTCCGCGCTTGCAGAAAGCGTTTCGCTATGCCGCGGAAAAACATGCTGGACAAACCCGCAAGCAGACTGCCGTCCCTTATTTGTCGCATCTGATGGCGGTTTCGTCCCTGGTGCTCGAAGGCGGCGGCGACGAAGATTTGGCCATCGCCGCGCTTCTGCACGATGTAGTGGAAGATTGCGGAGGCATGCCGCGACTGCGTGAAGTTAGTAAGTTGTTCGGCGCTCGCGTGGCGAAGATCGTCGAAGGCTGCACGGATTCGTTCTCCGATCCCAAACTACCGTGGATTGTTCGCAAGAGTGAATACCTGCAAAGACTGAAGCACGAAGACGCCGAAACCCGGCTGGTGTCGGCCTCCGACAAACTACATAACGTGCGGACGGTAATTGCCGATTATCGTCGAGATGGGGAATCGATCTGGAAACGATTCAGCGGAGGACGGGACGGCACGCTCTGGTACTATCGCGCGTTGAACGAAGAATTTCAGCGGCGCAAAGCGAATCGAATTACCAGGGAGCTTGCCAGCGCGGTAGCGGAATTGGACAAAACGGTGAGAGATCGAAATCGGAAAGATCCGCCAGCGGGACAGCCGGCGAGACGCCGGCGCTAGGGATAGGCGAGGGAGATGAATCATGCAGCACCGAATGATTGATCTGGTCCGCAAATCGCAAATGTCGTCGCAGATGATGCAGGCCGCTGCGCGTGGCGCCCTCTCCGTGCAGCCGGGAGAGATGACGGAAATCCTCGTGCACCTGGCCCTGCACAGCAAACTTTTCGGTGAGCAGGCGCGCATGACCCTGGCTGGCTGGGACGAAAAAGCTTCCGTAGTCGTGGCCGCCGACCCCGCCACCAGCGCCGAGGTTCTGGACTATCTGGTGTCGCCGAAAAACCTTCGGCCAGTTACGCTTCCCGCGCTCCTCGCAAACCCGTCGGTCAAACAGGAATCGCTATTGGACCTGGCCGCTAACGGCGCTCGTTGGGTGGTGGAAGCCCTCCTGGAAAACGAAACCGCGAAGAAGTCTTCGGCGTTCATGACTGCGTTGCAAAGCAATCCGCGCCTTCGGGCGAATGAACTGGCCAAGCTTGCAGATCCCACGCAGAGCACCGAGCCCTCCGAGCCAGCGGCGACCGCCGCGGACACGGCGTCTGCCGACCAGCCCTCCGCGAATCCGGAGTCGGAAGATTCACCAGCAGCCAGTGACGCTGCCGATGTCGCCGCCGATCCCGCCGAGGACGAGGCCGTGACCAAGGCAATTGCGGACTATCTCAAACAGAACCAGTCCGAGCTGGCCGCCGCAGCCGACAAGCCCTTCGAGGCCGTGGTGGTACACGAAGGAACGGGCGTCGAGGGCGGGACGGAAGCCGCGCCCGTGCCCGCAACCGCGCCGCCCGCCGAGGTCGAAGCACCGGCCGCCACCAGTTCGCCCGCTCCGTCTGTCGCCAAGAAGAAGGCCGTCATCCCACCCGACGAGGTAAGGCGAGACAGCGTGCTCCAGAAAATCGCCAAGCTCAACATTACCGGGCGCATTGCACTGGCGATGCGCGGCAGCAAGGAGGAGCGCTCCATCCTCATCCGCGACAGTACCAAACTGGTGGCCCTGGCCGTGCTCGATTCGCCGAAAGTTTCCGAGAGCGAAGTGGAAAAATTCGCCTTGCAGAAAAACGTACTGGAGTCCGTTTTGCGCGCCATCCCGATGCGGCGGCGCTTTATGAAAAACTATGCCATCGTCCGCAATCTGGTGTTCAATCCGCGTACGCCACTCGATCTCGCGCTCGGCCTGATGAAGAACCTCCTGATTCACGACTTGAAAAATCTCTCCGGGAACAAGGAAGTATCGGACACGGTTCGCAAGCTGGCGATCCGCAATTTTAAACAGAAGTCTGAGAAAAATAGCCGAGATTAGTTTTTGGAAATGCTTGGAGGAACGGTTTCGGGAGGGCACGACTTCAGTCCTGCCGCTAAGATCAATAGACATGCTGGCTTTAGCCCCCTGAGGCCCCATCGCCGCCGAGGCCGCACTCAACGAATGCAACCAGACCCCATCCGCGAACTGTTATCCCGCATCAAGACCATCGCCGTGGCCGGATTGTCGGACAACCCCATGCGCCCCAGTCACGGCGTCTCCGCCTACATGCAATCGCAGGGATACAGAATCATCCCCGTGAATCCGCAGATTTCGGAGGCCCTGGGCGAAACCGCGTATCCATCGCTCCTCGACGTGCCGGGAAAGATCGACCTCGTCGATGTATTCCGGCGTCCGGAATTTGTGGATGAAATTGTCGAGCAGGCGATCCAGTTGAAGATCCCCGCGATCTGGTTCCAGGAAGACGTTATCAACGAGCAGGCTGCCGAGAAGGCCCGTCAGGCGGGGATATTCGTCGTGATGGATCTCTGCATTCTGAAAGAGCACCGGGCCCGCTTCCGATAGAATGCGTCGCGCGTCAGCGCGTGAGTTGCGCGGCAGCCGCTTCGTCCAGCATCCACACCAGCCTGCCCTCGGGCTCGATCTGCTGGGCGGGGAAGGGCGGCGTGTGATGGCCTTCGAGGATTTGGCGCACCATGTCGGCCTTGTCGGCTCCGCTGGTGAGAAACATGACGTCGGCCGTGTGGTTCAGTACGGGGAAGGTGAACGTGATCCGATCGGTTTTGAATTTCTCCACCCAGTTAGCAATCACCAGTCGCGATTGTTCCTTCAATCCTTCGGAGTCCGGAAACAGGGAAGCCGTGTGCCCATCCGGCCCAAGGCCGAGCAGGATCAGGTCGAAGTGAGGAAACTCTCCGGGAGTGAGTTTGAAGAAGGCGCGCAACTGTTTTTCGTAGTCGTTCGCAGCCACGGACGAGTCGGGCAGCTCCGCCTGTACGCGATAAACATTTCCAGCGGGGATGGGAACTTTCGACAGCAGGGCTTCATTCACCATGCGGTAGTTGCTGTCGGCGTGGTCCGGGGCAACGTGGCGTTCATCGCCGAAGAACAGGAACGTCTGGTTCCAGGCAAAGCCCGCGTGGTCGCTTGCCAGCAGGGAGTAGAGGCTGCGAGGCGTGGAACCGCCGGAGAGCGCCACGGTGAAGCGTCCGCGCTCCGCGATAGCCGCCCGGCCGATGCGAACGAATTCTTCTGCCGCCGCGCGAAACAGCTCGTCGGGCGCGGGAAGTACCTCGATGATTCGAATGCACGTCATACGTTGTCGTGAGTGCTCCGGCGACACGCGGTCAGCCGGCGATGCGCTGGCGCTATTTCTTTTCGAAATTTCTCCATGCTCGGCCGTCGCGTTCCAGTAGCTCGTCGGCCTCTTTCGGTCCCCAGGCACCGGAGGCGTAGTTGGGAAAATTGCGCGGCGGCAGCGCTTTCCACAAATCCAGCGCTGGATTCACGATGCTCCATCCCGCCTCCACCATGTCGGCGCGCTGGAACAACGTGGCGTCGCCGATCATGCAATCGTGCAGCAGGCGCTCGTATCCGGTCGCGGTGGTCTCACCAAAGTAGTCGGCGTACTTGAAGTCCATATCCACTTCGCCCAGATGCATGGCGGGCCCGGGAGTCTTGGCGGCAAAGCGCAGCGAAATGCCCTCTTCGGGCTGAATGTGCATGACGAGTTGATTCGGCATCAGGTCTTCCACCTGCGTCTCGCGAAACAGGACGAACGGCGCGCGCCGGAATTCGATGACCACATGCGTATTGCGGCTGGCCATCCGCTTGCCGGTCCGCAGGAAGAAGGGAACTCCCGCCCATCGCCAGTTATCGATCAGCAACTTCATCGCGACGTAGGTCTCGGTTTTGGAATCGGCCGGAACGCCAGGCTCCGCGCGGTAAGCGGGCAGGCGCTGACCGTTCACCACGCCTTCTCCATATTGTCCGCGGACGGTTTTGCTGAGCACGTCTTCGGAAGTGAACGGCTGAATCGCGTGCAGGATTTTGGCCTGCTCGTCACGAACCGCATTCGCGTCAAATGAAATCGGCGGCTCCATCGTGCACAGCGTGATGAGTTGCATGATGTGGTTTGGCACCATATCGCGCAGGGCTCCAGCCTTGTCGTA
>JAYTFO010000229.1:0-1718 GCA_043734305.1 Acidobacteriota bacterium
GCTTGCTCTAAGGAGACGCGGCGTGAACACCAGTGTGTCGGATCGCCAATCCGGGGTCATCGATATGGACCAAAAAGGCGCGTCAACGCTGTTGCGCATCTCGCCGCATTATTACAACACCGAAGAAGAGATCGCGCGCGCTGTAGAGATTCTGAATGAAGTGGCGGGAAAGTCACCTGCATTTAGATAAAATGGTAGTTGCTGAAGTCTGTACTCCTTCTGATAGCAGCGTCCGCGTTGCGTGCCGACGTCGATTTCGCTACGGCGATCCATCCCATTCTTGCCTCGCGGTGCGCCCCTTGCCATAGCGGCGCGAAGCCGCAGGCCGGCCTCGATCTGACAAAGCACGAAGGCGTATTGAAGGTTCAGCATTTGTTAATCGGCCGGGTAACAGGACAGCTTGGCAAGCGGATGCCGCCCGTCGGGAACCCATTAACAGCCGCGCAGGTGGACGTGCTCAAGCAGTGGATTGAAGAAGGCGCTCCTTGGACGGACACCGCCCCCGTTTCCGCGAAAGGCTGGACGGCTCCGTTGGCTCCGCGTACGCCGTCCGTTCCGGAGTCGAAATATGCGAATCCGATCGATCGCTTCGTGACAGCTTACCTGAAGCAAGATCTGCCCGAGCCTGTCACCGATAACCTCTTTGCGCGGCGAGTGTACTACGACATTTGGGGCCTGCCGCCGACGGCTGATCAATTGCGGGGTTTTATCGACGAGGCGAAGCCGGACAAACGAGACAGGCTGGTGTCGAGCCTACTCGCCAACTCATCGCTCTACGCCGGACATTGGATCAGCTTCTGGAACGACCTGTTGCGCAACGATCAAGGGGTGGTCTACCACGGCACGCGCGAATCGATCACGCCGTGGCTGAAGCGGGCGCTGGAAACGAATCAACCGTACAGCCGCATGGTGGCCGCGTTGGTGAATCCAGTGGCTACCGACGATCCGACTGGGTTTCTGGTGGGGGTGAACTGGCGCGGCGATATCAACGCGAGTCAGACGTCTTATATGCAGGCATCGCAAAACACGGCCCAGATCTTCCTGGGTGTCAACCTGAAATGCGCATCCTGCCATGACAGCTTCATCAACAAGTACAAGCTGAAGCAGTCCTACGGTTTGGCGGCGATGTTCTCAGAAAATCCTTCGCTCGAACTGGTGCGATGCGATTTGAAGACGGGCGTACACACCGGCCCGGAGTTTCTGTATCCAGAACTGGGCCGGGTGAAGGATGACGCAACACTTCGGGAGCGCCACGCCGCCGCCGAACGGTTTTTCACGAACCCCGAGAATGGCCGCGTCGCACGTACGCTGGTGAATCGATATTGGCGGCAATTGTTTGGACATGGACTCACCGACCCGGTGGACGAGATGGACAACCAACCTTGGAATGCGGAGCTGCTGGATTGGCTCGCATCCGATTTTGCGGCAAATGGCTACGATCTGAAGCATCTCTTGACCCTGATGATGACCTCGCGGACTTATCAGATGCCCTCAGTGGAGCCTCTTCCGTCACAGACCATCGAAGCGTACACGTTCCGTGGTCCGGTGCCGCGACGATTGACCGCGGAGCAGTTCGTAGATACCGTTTCTGCCCTTACTGGCGAATGGCGCGTGGAGCAACGCGAAGAGGGCGCCAGCTTCGCGCGGGAGTGGATGCTGAAGGCTACTGCGCTTTCACGAGCCATGGGGCGGCCGATTCGCGACCAGGTATTTACCAC
>JAYTFO010000230.1:0-19528 GCA_043734305.1 Acidobacteriota bacterium
GCGCTGTTGAGCGGCAGTCCGCGCTCCGCTACATGTACCGCTCTCGACCATGTGGAGGTCGTGCGCATCTCGGGCGAAGATTTCCAGCTCATGCTCGACCGCTTTCCTGACGTTCGCGGGAAGTTGGAAGCCATCGCGCACTCGCGTATCGAAGAAAACCTGCGGCACACGGTGCAGGCGCAAAACGTACCCGTGGATCAATTTCTCGCCCAGGGATTGATGGAAGCGCAAAGCCTGCTCGTCCTCGATCTGGAGAAATGCACGCGCTGTGACCAATGCGTCCGCGCCTGTGCGGACGCTCATGAGGGCGTGAGCCGCCTCGTCCGCGAAGGTTTACGTTTCGATAAATATCTCGTGGCAACTTCCTGCCGTCAGTGTCGCGACCCGCTCTGCATGGTCGGGTGTCCGGTCGGTTCCATCCGCCGGCGCAATACGCTGGAAGTGATCATTGAAGATTGGTGCATTGGCTGCGGCCTGTGCGCGACCAATTGTCCGTACGGAAATATCAACTTGCATCCATTCCCCGCGGAGCTTGACGATCCCGCGCATCCCGGACACAAAATCGCTGGCGTGCGCGTGAAGGCGACGTCCTGCGATTTATGTCACGACCACGCCGAGCCGAGTTGCGTGTATGCGTGTCCGCACGATGCGGCGCACCGCGTAAATCCGCCCGAGTTTTTTGCCGGCCTGCTGGCGCAACCCGCGCCCAGCAAGGCGAGGAGTTGAATCGCAAGTGCTGATCGATCACACCCACCGCAAATGGTTCGTCGGCAGCGCAGCCGGACTGGCCGTGGCGATTGCGGTGTACATTCCCTACGCCCTGCGTACGCCACAAGGCCCGCGCGGCGGCAGCGCCCTGGGATTGACGTATGGAATCGCAGGCTTCCTCTTCATGTTGTTCGTGGGACTGCTCGGCCTGCGCAAGAAATTCCCAGTCTGGCGAGTGGGGCGCGCGCAATCCTGGATGCGCGGCCACCTCTGGCTGGGCCTGCTGAGTTTCCCGCTGATTCTCTTTCACGGCGGATTTCACTTTGGCGGAACGCTCACGCGCATGCTGATGTGGTTGTTCGTCTTCGTTTGGGTAAGTGGAATTCTGGGCGCAGCCTTACAACATTTCATGCCGCGCGTACAAACCACGCAACTTCCCATGGAAACGATTTATGAGCAAATCGACCGCGTGCGCGGGCAACTGGCGGAAGAGGCGGCGCAACTAGTGGACGAGACCTGCTCCGCGCTGGACGGCGAAGTTTCGCGCGCCAGCGACCGACAGCGTGCGATGTCAGCCAGCGCCGGCACCCAAGGCGGACTCACCGTGGCTTCCGGATTGCAAGCCAACCAGCAAGTGGGTGCGCAGCTGCGCAAATTCCTGGACGATGAAATGCTCCCGTATCTGGAACGCGCTGGAACCCATGCCATGAACCTGGGTAAGGCCACACAGGCGCAGAGAATGTTTCAGCAGTTTCGTGTATTGCTTCCTCCGGAACTTCATTCCAATCTGGAGGACCTGGAAAACATCTGCGAAGAAAAGCGGCAACTCGACAAGCAGTGCCGCTTGCACAAGATTTTGCACGGCTGGCTGCTGGTACACATCCCGCTCTCCTATGCGCTGTTGTTGCTGGGAACGGTACACGCGGTAGTGGCTTTGAAGTTCTGAATTTCTGAGAATTCGTAATGCTGCGACGAACACGAACAACCAAGAAGCTCGCCAAGCGCATTGACCTTCAGTACTTCGCGCATCCGCACCCGTTCCGGCGTTGGCGGTTCTGGCTTTCCGTTGCGATTCCGTTGATCGCTCTAGGCTGGTTTGTGGCGGAACGCGCGCAAGGTGGACAAAAAGTCTATTCGAGCGGCCAGCTTTCCCACGCACATGCAGTCTTCACGCAGCACTGCACGCTTTGTCACGTTATTCAGGCTGGAGCCTTCAGCGCACACGTCACAGATAATGCGTGCCTCACCTGTCACGATGCGCCCTTGCACCAAGTGAATCAGACATTCACGCCCGCCTGTGCGACCTGCCACGTCGAGCACAAGGGCGCGATGCTCCTGCAAGCCATGGCGGACGCGGCATGTACGCAATGTCACGCCGACCTGCGCACACGCGACGGTCAGCCGCATTACGTAGCGTCCATCGCGAGCTTTGATCGGAAGCATCCGGAATTTGCACCGTTGCGGTCGCGTACATCTGATCCGGGCGGAGTGCGACTCAACCACTACGTGCATTTGCAGGCAAACCTGATCGGACCCTACAACACACGCGTAGAGATGACGTGCAATGACTGCCATCGCACCACAACCTCAGGAGCGTGGCCGTACGCGGCAGCGGCAGAAGTAGAGATACGTCCGGAAGCCACGGCCGACGTGAGACCCAAGCCTCGCCGGGATCAGGCGTATATGCCGGTACCGGAGTTCGCGAAGCACTGCGCTGCCTGCCACACGTTGCAGTTCGACAGGCGTTTCGGCAGCGATCAGGTTCCGCACGCCAAGCCGGAAATTGTCCGCGCGTTTTTGCTGAAGAAGTTCGGTGAATACATTTCGGCTCATCCCGGTGCGGTGCATGAAGTCCCTCCGCCGGTTCGCGAAATTCCGGAGAAGGCCAGAATCCCGCGCGTAGCAGGCAATGCAGCCGAGTGGATACAGTCCCGCGTGGACGACGCCGAATGGCTGCTCTACGCTAAAACCTGCAAGCAGTGTCACACGCTCAAGCCCACGAGCGGCCCGCTGCCGGAAATCGACAAGTCGAACCTGACCGCGCGCTGGCTGGAGCACGCTGAATTCGATCATCATGCGCACCGCATGATGTCTTGCACCGCCTGCCACACTCGCACGCCTGACAGTCGCGAAACGAGCGATATTCTATTGCCCGGAATTCAAACCTGCCAGCAATGTCATCGTCCCGAGGGCCCCGGTAAAGAAGCCGCTGAAGGCCGCTGCTTCGAATGTCATCAGTATCACGATTGGGCAAAGGCCAAGCCAACCAGGGGTGGGTTCACGATTCAGCAACTGCGCGGGAGCGTCGAGACGCCCGTCCGGTAAGGCGGATCACCGTTTTTCGGATGACCCCTCCGACGGTTCATCGGTCACGCTGAACACCTTTCCGTTCTGCAAATACATCCACTCCATTTCTTGGCGATTGAATGGTCGCGCGCCCCGCCGTCCAAATACGGCAAGCTGATTTCCACTCTCGTCGACGGCGCGGTCGCGATCGATGCCCTTCGACACCGCCAGAGCCAGCCCCTGCGTGCGATACGTTGCAATCAACTTTGGTGTGGGCCGGGGACTGAATCCGCCAAATGCTGGGTTGTCCGGCGGCGAAAATAGTTGCACAACTCGTAAACCGTTTCGCCCGTCCGCGACGTACGCAAACAGACTCGAACTCACCATGCCAATCTTGACGTCGTTGGCGTCGCTGATGTCGCCACCGGCGTTGAACATCTGATCAAGCCGCGGTTGTTCGGGATGCTCAACGTCCACGATGGCCATTCCCTGTTTCCCATTCGCGACATAGGCGTAAGTACGAGCGACATAAACGTTGCGCGCGTCTTCCAACGCTAATGCCGTGCCGGACACGGGTTTCGGCTGCGCCAGGTGCGTGACGTCCAGCACTTTCAGGCCATCGCGATCCACTACAAACGCGTAGCGGAACTGCACAGCCACTCCACGCGGATCATTTAAGAACGGCGACCCGATTTCCGCCGTGACTTTTGGCTGTAGCGGATTATCAAGATCCACCACCACCAGCCCGCGGTCGCAGAGTATGTATGCGTAGGTTCCCGCGATCGTGATGCGACGCGCACCATTCAGTATTCCGTCAGGATTGAACGCCAGCGCCCGCTTGAGAAAATTATTCGCCGGATTGCCGTCGAGCAGCGTGCCCACACCCGGACTCTTACTCTTGAGATCAGGGTTCCCGACAATCACCAGCCCTTCAACTTTGTCGGCGACGTAGAGAAATCCATACATCAGATGAACGGACTGCTCTTCATTCTCCTTGCGATGCGAGCGCAGCGGGTCCACGCCGAGCGTAGTCGGAGTCGCGACCGCCATGGCGTACTTCGTGGGCAGGTAGAAACGCTGTCCCAGCGGCGAAACCGGCGCGGTAATCATGCGCTGCGAAATATCTTTGTTGTCGATGTTGGCGATGTCGTAGATGCGCATCCCACCTTTGCCCATCGCAGCGTAGAGATATTCTCCGCGTGCTTGAAGATCAAGAACCTCTGCACCCGGATGATGCAGGCTCTCTTGCAACGCCCGATGATTTTCAATGTGTTTCTTGTAGTTGCCGGGATAAGCAATTTTCTGAAAGTCGCTGCCGATCACTGCGGGCGGCTCATCATGTTCGGTCACCGCCACCGCTTCATAACCTTTACTGCCCGTGGCGACGAAAACGTACCGTCCCATGAAGTTCATGAAGTTCGTGCCCTGGAGGAGCAGTTGCGCCATCCAGGCATTGTTGTCGTTCGCGCGAGAGACGTGGCAGTCGGTGCAGCCCTTCGTTTCTCTTCCGCGCACGGTGTGCGGAACAAAGGTGCTGAAGGCCTGACCGCTGAACCCTTCCGCGGAAATTGTTTGCTGCTGATAGTAGAGCCAGTCGCGGTCGTTGTTCTGCGAACTCACCAGCACCGCGCACGCGGAACGCACCGGCGCCACGCGGTTCCCCGTCACCGTGCCGTCAATGCCGAGCGTATAGATGTCGTCGCGCAGCACTTGAAAATTGTAGGAAGTCCAGTTGCGGGTAGTCAGGCCTTCGTTGTGCAGCATGGGTGTGCGCTGGTTGGCGGTCATCGAAAGATGGCAGCCGTAGCAAGTCGGCGCCCACGAGGAATGGCATGTGTAGCAGGTCATCCGCGAGTTCTGATGCGCGAGTTTGGATTCGTCTTCGATGTGCGACGCGTCTCCCCACGTTTGTCCATCCTGTTGGATGGTCTTCGCCACGCGCGATTTTTCGTTGTAGTGCGCATTGCCGGGAGTTATGGTGTCGCGCACCTGTACCACTTCCCATTCCTTTTCTTTTTCAAGCATCGAGCGCTGGTACAGGCGGTCGTCTTTCCAGTAGAACCTGCGCTCCTGCCACGGCGTGCGTAGTCCAACAAGATTCGTGCCGCCAGCCGGCGCTGCCGTGCCGGACGTAACCAGCGCGGCGCGTTGCTGAATGGTGCCGTGGCAATCCACGCAATCGATCTCGATCGCGTTGCGCGTCTCGCCGTAGAGTTTGCCATTGCCGTGGCTGTCCTGCTCGAAGTGGCAGTCCACGCAATGCATCCCTTTTTCGAGATGGATGTCTTTCAGGTGTACAGCCTTCTTCAATTTCTCGGGATCGTCGAACGGCACCTTCTTGTCATCGGAGTCGAGCAGGTTCCCTTTTCGATCGTGCTTGAAGACGGCGCGGAAGATCCATCCGTGACTATGGAAGTCGGCAAACTGCGTGTGCTGAAGCTGTTGATTGAATTCCGGCGTGCCAACTTTTCCAAGAAAAGCTGGATCGGACCATAGCCCGCGCACAGACGATCCCTCGGGATTCCGCGCCTGGATGCCGCTTTGCTCGTTAGCATTCGGATGGCGTTGCTCCGTCGGCCACATGTGTTCGCCATCCATTTCGTTGTCCCACCAGGTGTAGCCAAAATAAGTGGAGACCATATTCGTTCCCGGATGAATGTGGCAGACAATACATTGGCTCGACGGAATGGAGCGCGTGAATTGATGGCGAATAGGGTGCCCCGACTCGTTGCGCGGAATTGTGGGGTCCGCGGTCGCGGTCTGTCCCTGATTGCCGTAAGCAGCGTACGCACCCGAATGTTCGGGCGATCGGTCGTTCGCGTAGATGACGTGGCAGGCGCTGCATCCGCTGGCACGGTAATCGCCGGGCTGGTCGTTCGTGCCCGGAAACGAAAGCAGCGGATCGAGCAGCCGAGTTTTTTGCAATCCGAGAAATACTGGGTCCGTGCGGAGCTCGGTACCGAAACCCCGCGTGCTCAGCTTGATCTCCGGCTTTCCGGGATCTTCGTCCAAACTTGGATTACCGATTTCCGGTTTCCCTTTACTTCCGCGTTCAAACACGCGCAGCACGTTGCCGGGCTGAGAAATTTCCCAGCGCTCCAACGGATCCAGATACGGCAGGATTCCCTTCTTAGCGACTTCCTCGGGCGTGGGCGGCGGAAACGTCATCAAGCGACGCGGAGCGCCGTCGGGACCGTAGCTCTCGCCGAAGTGCGGGGTCTTGAAGGGCACGGCTCCGTTGTTGTAGAGTGCCGCGCCCCACAGCATGGCGCCGTGCGTCATCATGCTGGTCTGAACCTTGCGCACTTCCGCGGTATGGCAACCGGACGTTCCACAGGTTTTTTCCACAACGCGCAAGTCTCCCGGATTTACGAAGCGGACATAGTCCCAACTTTCCTGCAACCAACCGGTGTAGGCGCGCTCGGGGTTCGCGGATGAATTTGCGCCTTTTGAATTGTGGGACTGCGGATGCGCCTGATTCTCAACCTGCGCATACCCCGCCGAATCTCGCGGACTCGCCGGGTCGACATGCGCGCCGCTATTCCCTCCGTGACAATCGGTGCAACCCAGGCGAACCGTCCCCGATACGTGCATGGTCGGACTGTCGGTTGACGTGTGACAAGTCAAACAGCCTGCGGATTTTCGATCCGCATCGGCCTGCGATTGCAGGAGTAGAACATTCTCACCGCTTTGTGCGGACACAGAAATATGTGTACGGATCGCGCCCACCAGGCAGAACAAGGCCGTCGCGGCGAAAACAGCTACGAGATTGGGACGAGCAAATCTCACATTCCCTCGAATCCATCAAAACTGAAACTTGACCTTCGCGAATACTGAAAACAGAACTCTGCCGTTGTAAATATCCTCGAGGCCCTGCCCCGGCACCAACGCCGACGCCCCGCCGCGGATCACAATGTTCTCGCTCAGCGGCGGACGGTATTCGAAGCCCGCGCCAAAATCCGTACCGATGCTGTGCCGGATCGGACGCTGGAACAATAGCAACTCCAGCGGTTCGGTTCGATCAAAGCGCAAATAATTTGAGTTGACAAACGCACGCAACTTCGGCGTCACATCGAAGTCCGCGCCCAGATTGAAAACATAAATCCCCGGGTTCACAAAGTTCGCCTGCCCTTCTTCTTTGCTCGACCGCAGATCGGGCAGAAGGCTCATGGGAGTCACTAAAGCCACGCCCGTGGCCGTCAGCCGGAGGCCTTCGTGGTCCCAGAAACTGAAGTCGCTGCCCGCGAAGTGCGTGTGGTCGACAATCGAATCAAAGCCGCGCGCAGTGCCGTCGGTGCGCGAATCGCCCGAACGATTGCTGGAATCGCCGGAAGCATAGAAAAAAGACGCACGGTAGCGCGCCCAATCTTTGTCCACGGAGAGTTCGAGCGCCGCCATCTGCGCGTTGATATTGACGTGCCGTCCGGCAATCGTGTTGAAGTCGTCGTGCCCCAGCGCCTGATAGAAAGCATTGCTGACGTTGATGCGACCGATGTGGCCGTTGCCTGTCCATCCCAGATAGTAGGCACGAATATTGTGCGGGTGAACTGCACCGTTCACCACCGCACCGACCGGCGCGGGACGCACCAGGAAGCCGTTGTCATCGTAGTGAACGCTGGCATCGTCGCGGTTGTAGTGGAAGCTGAACTCGGTCGTGTAGCCCTTGCGCAGAAAATCCTGGATGTACAGGTTCGTAACGTAAACCTGCTGTCCTCGCTTGTGAAATGAGTTCAATCCGCTATTGGTATTTTTTTCGAGCAGATCAAACCACGCGACGTTATACGCCAGCCTGTTGGAACGCAGATTGCCGAAGATGCGCACCCCTGGCTGCTCTTCAGAAAAAATAAATCCCCTGAAGTCGCTGGTGAACTGCTGAATTCCAGCCCGCACGGAAACAAAATCGTAATTCGGACTGAGGTCGCGCAGCTTCGCTTCGACAAAGGCTTCCTGCAGACCGACATGCGTGTCGAAACGA
Organism: Acidobacteriota bacterium; assembly: GCA_043734305.1. Lineage (GTDB taxonomy): Bacteria > Acidobacteriota > Terriglobia > Terriglobales > Acidobacteriaceae > Acidiflorens. The sequence goes on from JAYTFO010000230.1 coordinate 7,970, forward strand.
TTCGTGCCTTTGCGCGTGTCGATGTCCACAATCCCGCGTTCGCGTGTTTGCAAAAAATTGAGATTGATCTCGGGGGTGATGCGAGCGCGAAAATCCACTGGACGAAAACTGGTGTCACCGCGGAACAAATCAAACGACAAACGCAGATTCTCGGAAATGAATGCCTGCTCTCCGCGCCCAAAGAACTTGCTGTCGCCCGGATCTTCCGAGTTCAATCCGCTGGGGACGGGCAGACGGCGACCATCAAATCCAGTTTCACTCGTGCCCGTGAAATGAAAAAACCAGCGCTGGCCGACGATCGGGTAATCCCCTTTGATCCGATTGCGATTGAAAGGATCGTACCAGTGGCCTTGCACGTAGGGCACATCCGGTTGCGCCGCATAGCGGCGCCACTCGGGCATCGCGATGTCCCAACGGTCGGGCGCAGGCGCGAAATTCGCGGATTCGGGCGGAACCTGCTCGGGCGCGGCTTCTGCGGGAACCTCGCCGGCCGGACTGCGCATTCCAGGATACGGACTAGTAGCTCGGGCAGGCAAAGAAGTGCAGGGCGTTCCCGGCACACCCGAGGTGCACTTTTCCGGCGGAGGCGTTTCGCCGGACTCGCGCATTGCAAGCTCAAGAACGGTCACAGGACCCGTAACTTGAAAACTGAAAATCTTCTGTGCCTCGAATCCGTCCCGCGTGAGTTTGATCTCATAGACTCCCAGACGAACATCGCGCAGACGGAAAATTCCTTCAGCTCCCGTCGTGGCGTTGTAAGTCTGACCGCTCGCATTGCTGCGAAGTTCAATCTGGACACTGGGAATAGCCCATCCCTGCGAATCGCGAATCACTCCCTGCAATGTCGCCGTAGTGGACGGAATGCGTTCGGGGATACGCCGGATGGAAGGGGCGTGCTCATGAACTTGGCGCGCAGAGAGTGGTGACCAGAACGACAACAGAAAAACTGCAAGGCACGGCAGACACAAAACGGACCACCGGAGCGCGCGTCCGCCTGTCTGCACCCGTTAGCACCATCCAAGGAAATTCAATTCCTTTGTTAACATAGCGACTCCGCGCATGCAAAGGAAACCTCGGTTGGTGACTATGTATCGTCACGGGTAACGCGGAGGGCACTACCAGGCCAGGCTACTTCGTCTTCATCACGTAAACGCCGTCCCAGTCCGGCTCAGGCTCGTTCTGCCTGAATTCGAGCACACGGTCGAGAAAAATCTGCGTCGGACCATCGTCCGGAAAATGGGTGAGCATATCTCCCAGGCGGGTGGCGGCCTCGTCCCAGTTTTGCTCATGGTACGCCTCCATCGCATGATGGAAGCGCGCGAGCAGCGGCTCGTATTTTTCTTTGTTCTCCGCGAGGTCCAGCAGTTCGTAGATGGTCACCGGTTGCAGCTTACCCTTGACGCGAATCTTGTCCAGGTCGCGGCACACAAATTTGTCGGCGATCTGGCGGTACGTTCCTTCGCTGATCACGATACGCGAGTGATATTCCTTGGTGATCCCCTCCAAGCGGGACGCGAGGTTCACGTTGTCGCCCATCACGGTCCACGCCAGGCGCTTGGCGGAACCCATATTGCCTACGTTGACTGGCCCAGTGTTCAATCCCACGCCGATCGAAATCTGCTTTCGTCCTTCCGCAAGCCATTTGACATTGAGTTTGTCTAGCGCCTGGATCATCTGCAATGCGCAGACGCACGACCGGTAGGCATGATCGGTTTGAGGATACGGAGAGCCCCAGAACGCCATGATCGCGTCGCCAATGTATTTGTCCAAAGTGCCGAGGTTGTGAAAGATCACTTCCGTCATTTCTCCGAGGTATTCATTCAGCAGGAGCACCAGTTCATCCGCGGTCAACCCTTCCGAGAGCCTCGTGAACCCGCGAATGTCGCTGAACATCACCGTGAGTTCTTTGGTCTCGCCCCCCGGACGAATGTATTTCTGCGGATCCTTTTCAATCAGCGCGATCACGCCCGGCGAGAGATATTGCGAAAACGTCTTCCGAATCTTCCGCTTCTCGCCCTCTTCAAAGATCATCCGAAAACTGGTGATCACTGCGTAGTTGACCACGAGCGTGCCAGCGGGAATCACGACGCTCAGCCACAGTCCCCAGTTCGCGAAGCTGAAATAGATAAACCATGCAAATGCGCCCAACGCGAGGAATAGTGAGATAGTCGAGTAGAGAGGCTTGATGCGGCTGAACCAGAATCCGAAGACCAGTCCAAACAACAGGATGAACCCGGTATCGATCATTTCCTCATGCAGGCCGCGGGTCAGAAAACTGCGCCCTTTCTCGTCGCTATGAAGAATGTTGTCGATGATGTTGGCGTGAACCTCGACGCCCATATAACCAGCGTCCTGTTTTTGAAACGGCGTACTCCGCAAATCGCCGATGCCAAGCGCAGTCCCGCCCACCAGCACGATTTTGTCCTTAAACGTGTCCGGCGGCACGGCGCCGCTGAGCACGTCCCACATCGAATAATGCTGGTACGTGTGGTAGGGACCGGTGTAGTTGATGAGGACGCTGCCATCGTGCCACGGCCGCAGATTGTGGCCTCCAAACTGAATGCGCTCCAGTCCGTTCTCGGAGATATAGGCGGCGATTTCCTGGTCCGGAATTTTCTCGTACTCACGTAGCGTTTGCATGGCCAGCGAGGGAAAGAAATCCTGATCCTGATAACGCACGATCAGCAACGCCCGCCGCAACGTGCCGTCCGGATCAGGATTGGTGTTGAAGAAGCCATAGGAGGCGGCGGCCTCGGCCAACAGAGTCAGGTTTGCTTCCGCGCCCGGGTAAATGTTGCCGCCATTTTCCAGCCACGCGCGATTCAAATCGAAATCGCGTCCCTGCGATTTCACTTTGAGCACCTGCGGAAACGCCTTGGCCCAAACGATGTTGAAATATTCCTCCGCGCGTTTGGCGTCGGAGGATTGGGCACGCTCCCGATCCAGGAACAGATGGCCCAGAACAACTTTTCCAGAATGTTGCAGCGCGGCGGCAAACATCGCGTCATGATCGCCGGCAGCTTCGAGCGCCTTGATCTTTGCAGTGACGCTCGCCGGAGCCGAGCGGCCAAGCTCATGCTGCAATTGGATGAGCGCCGCCTGAGCGGAATTATTTTCTGGAGTGGGGAAAGTGGCGTCAAATGCGATCACGCCCGCGCCTCCTGCCGTCAACTGCTTCACCAATTGTGCGTAGGAAGTCCGTGGCAAAGGAAATGCGCCGACGTTCTGAAGAGTCTTTTCGTCGATGCCGACGATGACGATACGTTCGTCGTGTGGACGCTGTCCACGCGCGGCGAAGCGCATATCGAGGGAACGCTGCTCAACGTTTTGCAGAAATAGGAAGCCCGCGCGGGTGCTACCGCCAATTCCGGCAAACGCAAACAACACCAGGCCCGCCAGAGTGACCAGCACGGCGAGCGCCAGATCAATCTGTCGCGCCGAAAATCTGCCCAGCCAACGGGACCAGCGGGACCACCGTTCTTCGCGCAGCGTCATGACCATCGCAATGCCAGGTGACGGCGCAAATGCCTATCCGCACTTGGGATTATTTGGATTGGGGCACCCCGGCTGTCTGGGAGCTGGGGTACCAGTATTCAGTTCCTTTACCCCGATCACCCATCCCGCCGCTGCCACTCCCACGCCAATGATAACGTCGCGCACCAGGTGCGCGTGGTGAATCGGAGGCAGCGCATCGGGCACTGACGTATCTTCCGCACTCGCCCGCATTACATCCGGAGGCGTGGATTGCGGTTCAAAGCCGGCCGGCGGAAACACAGAACTGATCACCACCATCTGCCCGGCTGCCAGCACGATCTGACTCTGCGCCGACTGCCCGGAACTCTTTGCCACTTTCGCGTTGCCGATGGGGCTGACCCACACTTTGCCGGTGTAGCAGATGACTGTGGTCTTGTTGGCCTCGTAGCCCACAAAAAAATCAGTGCCGATCACGCCGATCACCGCATTCGCCGTTTTTATTTCGAACTTGCCGTTAGGCTGCGTGACTTTGACGACCTTGCTTCGCACTTTGCCGAAATCCATTTCCAGAGAAGTCTGTTGCGAAGCGGCATCGTGCTGCACCACCCGCAATTCGCTGTTGGAACCCAGGCTGAGAATGGATCCGTCTGTCAAACCGGCTCGCAGACGCCCCTTCTGCTCGGTTTTAAGCAGGTCATTCCATAACAGATCGTCCTTCACCTTGGCAGGTAGGGCGTTGCGTGTAGCTGACGGAATCAATGCGCTGATCTGACCTGCGGTTTGACTGGTGCCTGCGGGTGCACACAGCACAGGCAGCGGCGATAGCATCAGGCACAGCAATCCAGCAATACAACGTTTGAGCGAAATCAAAGCCGGTCCCCTTCTCTTGCTAGAAATATTTGCGTGGAGGATAAGCGAATTGTTTCACAGGCGAAGAGATTGTCAACGTTACCAAGCTCCGGGAGTATCAACTGTGGTTACCCGAAAGTACCAGCCCCCTCGTTTCCGCGATGGTGCCGTATTAACATCGCCGCTAGACTGGAGTCAGCGACACTCCGCCGCCAGTGCGTCCCGCGAGCGAGTAAATTTGAGGTGGAATGAATCACAATCGTTGGGGTCAATCCGCGCTGGTTGTCGTCGGAGTGCTCTCCTCGTTGCTGCTCGCAACGCTGTTGCTCTCCTGCGGCACCACAAGTAGCGCGCCCTCCAACCCTCCGCCGCCCCCGCCTGCCCCGCTGAGCGCTGCCGATGTACAACAAGTTGTCGAAGACGCCGCGCAGTCGCTGAACGTGCCCATGGTCGTCGCCGTATCCGACCGCACCGGAAAAATTCTGGCCGTCTTTCAAAACGCCGGAGCACCCGCCACTTCCCCCGGCAATTTCGGAGCGCCCGTCGACAGTAAAGAGCTAGCCGTAGCCCTGGCGCGCACCGCTGCCCTCTTCAGCAACAATCAGGCGCCGCTGTCGAGCCGCACCGTGCGCTTCATCAGCGGAGTCCATTTTCCGCCAGGTGTGCAAGACGCCGGCAACGGCGATTTGTATGGAATCGAAAACACCAACCGAGGTTGTCCGCTGAACTCAACTTTCCTGCCCGGAAAAAACATCGATCCGTCCCGTTCGATTGACAGCCTGAGTCTCGGCCTGGGCATCGCCACCGGCAAGGCTGACCTCACGGACACCGATCCAGCCGCCGTGAATCCCGGAGGAGTCCCCCTGTTCAAGAACGGCTACGCCGTCGGAGGAGTCGGCGTAGTAAGTACAGCATCCGATGCAGCCGAGTTCGCGGCCTACTCCGGCGCGCATCAGTCCGGCCTGCTTCCCGACCCATCGCAACTGCCCCCGCCCGGCGTAGTCATCATCGGAGGCATTGCGCTACCCTTCGTCAATCAGACCATGCCCCCGCAAGGCATCGGCCCCGGAACCACCGCCGGAACTTACTTAGTAGGACCGCTGAATGGAAGCCTTCCTCCCGAAGGCGACCTGGTAGGTCCATCCGCCGGATTGGGACTAACTCAAGCCGACGTTACAACTATCATTAGTCAAGCCGTAGCCACCGCCGACTTAACCCGAGCTGTGATTCGCCTGCCTCCCAGTTCTCGCGCGAAGATGACGATTGCCGTCACCGACCTCGACGGCACCATCCTCGGCTTGCACCGAATGCGCGACGCAACCGTGTTCAGTATCGACGTAGCCGTAGCCAAGGCCCGCAATGTGATTTATTTCAGCGGTCCAGCCGGAACCCCCGACCTGCCCGGAGTCCCCGGGGGCACGGCCGTCTCGAACCGCACCATCGGATTCGGCGCGCAACCCTTTTTTCCACCCGGCATCGACGGCTCAGGACTCGGCCCATTCTTCAATCTCTACACGTTCGACATTGCGAATCCCTGCACCCAAGGTTCGCAAGCTGCGAATCCCGATCAGAATGGGATCGTCTTTTTCCCTGGGAGCGTGCCCCTATATAAGAGTGGAGTGTTAGTAGGTGGTCTGGGAGTAAGCGGCGACGGCGTCGACCAGGACGATTACGTAACCAACGGCGGCGCCAAGGGCTTCGATGCCCCCGACAACATCCGCGCCGATCAAGTGATCATCGACAGCGTGCGCCTGCCTTATTTGAAGTTTCCCCGCAACCCGACGCAGTGATCACAGAGGCGGCGCAACGGTTCACCGCTGCACCACCCACAAGCGAGACACTGCATCTAAATTTCTGGTGCGAAAGGGGGGACTCGAACCCCCACGGTTTTACCCGCCAGATCCTAAGTCTGGTGCGTCTGCCAATTCCGCCACTTTCGCAGGTGTACAAATTGCCAACTAGACAAGTTTAGCGGATTTCACTCGTCTTCGAAAATATTGGTGGTGACATACAATTTACACTTCATGTCCTTGACGAAGAGGTGCAATGCGGTCAATATGCAAGGTCCCGTGATTGTAGTTGCCGGTCTTTCTCCCTATTGAAGGGCCGAGCCGAATCGTACGTCGCCGGATCCGATCGGATCCGGGGTCGGAGGTGTTATGCGAGTCCGCCTTTCGCTTTGCAGCATTCTGGTCACTCTGATTCTTTCCACCCTCTGCTTCGCTGCTGCACCTGATCGCATCGCGTCTCCATTCCTCGCTGGACAAACGGTCCGGCTCGCCTCCGGTGTCCCCATGCAAGCACGGCCAGAGTACGACCAGGGCTCGGTTGATCTCTCATTCAAAATGAGCTACATGACTCTGCTCACCGTGCCATCGGCCGGCCAGAAGCGAGCCATGAACAAACTCCTTGCCGATCAACAGAATCCTCGCTCGGCTTCGTTTCACAAGTGGCTCACGCCCGAGCAATATGCCGAGCGTTTCGGTCTCAGCTCCAACGATATGAAAGTGCTCGCTGCCTGGCTGCAGTCGGAGGGCTTCGCCATTGTCCGCACTGCCCGCGCCCGTAACTGGATCGCCTTCAGTGGCACCGCCGAGCAGGTCGAGAGAACATTCCAGACCCAGATCCACAATTACAAGGTGGATGGCGCGTTGAACTTTGCCAACACCGTTCCGCCCACAATTCCCGCGGCGCTCTCCGGCCTGGTCTCCGGGATTCGCGGCTTGAACAACTTCCGCCTCAAATCGCAGGCCCACCGTGCCCAACCCGACTACACTCTGACGTTCCAAGGCAACAACTTTTTGTTCGTAGCTCCGGGCGACATTGCTGCCATCTATGACATCAATACGCTTTACACGAACGGGATTGACGGCACTGGAGAAACTCTGGCCGTGATCGGCCAAACCGGCATTTTCCAGTCCGATTTGAATGACTTCCGCACTGGCTTCGGCCTTTCGGCAATCAGCTGCACTACTTCTAACGACGTCATCACGGCCTGCAACACTCCCAATTTTCAGTATGTCTTAGTGAATGGTAGCCCCACGAACATTTTTAGCGATCTGTCCGAAGCAGACATTGATATCGAATGGTCCGGCGCTACGGCTCGCAAAGCCCAAATTAACTATGTCACTGCCACCGACCCCAACGGCAGTGGCGTCTTCGACTCCCTCTACTACGCCATTGATAACGACGTTTCGCCGGTGATGACCATGAGCTACACCGCTCCTTGCGAACTCGCTGAAATTGGCGCCTTCGATGCGGACGAAGCTGAGCTTCAAAAGTCGATCTCGTTCGGAATCACGTTCATGAATTCCAGCGGCGACACCGGCGCGGCCGAGTGCGACTTCGGGAATAACTTAGCAGTGTTCGGATACGCAGCCGCCTACCCCGCCAGTAGCCAGTACGTCACCGGCGTCGGTGGCACATCGATCCCAGCCATCTCTCCCAACGAGTACAACTCGACCTTCTGGAACCCAACGAACGGCAGCGACGGCGGCTCCGCCAAAGGTTACATCCCCGAACAGCCATGGAACGACGCCCAGGAATTCGGCCTGATTTGTTCGCAGGCGTCGCCACCTTCCTTCTGCGCGAACAACGGAATCACGAATTGGGCGACTGCCCAATCCGTTATCGGAATTTCTGGCGGCGGCGGCGGCGTCAGCAACTGCGTCACAGTAGATCAAAACTTCGTTTGCCAGAGCGGTTTCCCGCAGCCATCCTGGCAGCAAAGCCTCGTGATCCCCGGTACGATCCCCGGAGAAACGACTAGCCCGGCTAGGTTCACTCCGGATGTCTCATTGCTGGGGTCCCCGAACTTCCCCGGCTATATCGTTTGCACGCAAGTGAACGGTGCGTCTGGAGGCGGCAGTTCTTGCGCTAATGGTATTTCGAGCATGCTCACAGCATGCTTGGCCGGAACCGGGCCTTGCACGATCTTTGGCGGTACGTCCGTCTCTTCACCAGTCTTTGCTGGTATCGTGACCCTGCTGAACCAGTACCTCGCCGGGCCCGCCTCGCCGGGCTTAGGCAACATCAATCCCACTCTTTATGCCCTGGCAGCGACGCCCGCCAACGGCGCCTTTCACCCGGTCACGACTGACTCAACCGGCGCTTACTCGAATGGTGCATGGTGTCAACCAGGGACCCCCTCCTCGGGAGTCAGCGGAGACCCGTGGCCCATAAACCTCGTGTGCCCCAATTCGGGATTCCTGGGCTTCAGCGCGTTTAACTTCGACCCCACGACCAGCTACAATCTCGTGACCGGTCTCGGCTCGGTGGATGCTAACAAGCTCGCGCTCGCCTGGTCCGCCAGCCGCACCGCCTCGGCGATTACGCTTACCCCCTCATCAACCTCGGTCGTCCTCGGCGAGACTGTCACCCTGACCGGAAACATCGTGCCATCCACCGCCGTCGGCACCATTAGCTTCTTAGACGACAACCCCTCTGCGACGACTCTGGGCACGGCGTTTATTGCCTTCAACAGCCTCACCCCGGGCACCGGCAGTTTCACTTGGACACCTACCGCTTCGCAGGTCGGAACCAACCACATCACCGCTTCCTATGCCGGCGATGTTGACAACTCACCCGCGACCTCGTCGGCCGTCACCGTAACCGTAATCGCTCCCACATTCACCTTGTCTACCCCTTCAACCCCAGGGACAGTACTCTCCGGACAATCCACGACATCCACGTTCACGGTTACGGCAACTGGATCCGGCGTGACAACCTTCGCCGCCGACGTTACCTTCGCTTGCGGTGGTCTCCCCGACGCGACCGTTGCTTGCACCTTCAACACGGGCCAGGTCGATCCGACAAAGATCGCCGCCGGAAGCTCGAGCCCGGTCACAGTGACCGTCACCATCACCACCACCGGTCCGAACTCGAATGGTGGCGTCAGAACCCAACAGCACCGTCGCGCTGACAATCGCTGGCCATGGTTGCCGCTCGCCTTCCCGCTCGCGGGCATCGTTATGGTTGGCTTCGCCGGACGCAAGTGGTCGAAGTACTCCGTCGTCGGCAGCCTCTGCGTCGCGCTGGCGCTCCTCGGATTCCTGGTTGCCTGCGGCGGCAGCAGCACGCCACCGGCGGTAGTGGTTAACGTAAGTCCTGCCGGATCGACGTTGTTCGCGAACAACGCCGCCGACGCCTGGCCACCTCAAACCGCGACCTTTACGGCAACGGTCACGAACAGCGCCAACACGGCTGTGAACTGGTCGGTATCCCCTGCGAATGCTGGATCGATCACCTCGGGTGGCGTCTACACGGCTCCAACGATCGTCGCCGGACTCCCGAAAAGTGCGACCATCACCGCAACCTCCCAAGCCGACTCAACCAAGACCGCTCGCGCCACGGTAACGATCACACCCACAACCGTTCCCGGCATGTACAACATCATGGTGACGGCAACCGAGTCCACAACGCAGAACTCGCAAGGCGTCACGCTAACCGTGCAGTAGAGGGTTGTTGCAAGTGTTCGAATGCAAAGAAGGGCACGGACCAGTTCCGTGCCTTTCTTCCGCCTCCGCCAAGCTCGGGCGGCTGTCGCCGCGCTAGAGTGCGGCCTGCGATTCGCCGCCCGCATCCCCTTTCTGGTAACCTCACAAGGCGCTCCGCATCTCAATCCTCCATGCTCAAACAGCGACGAGTCGTGATCACCGGGATGGGCGTAGTCAGTCCGAATGGCATTGGGCGCGCGGCTTTTACGGAGGCCGTCCTCGAAGGGCGCAGCGGCGTGCGGCGGATTACGCGCTTCGATCCCAGCGAACTCAATGTGCAGATTGCCGGCGAGGTCGTCGGCTTCGACGAACTTGCCTGGATGGACAAGAAAGACCGCCGGCACGTGTCGCGTGTCCTACCGCTTGCAATCGCAGCCGCTAGCGAAGCCTTTGCCAGTTCTGGGCTGGATCCGGCCCGGCTCTCGATCGACGAACTCCGGCGCTTTGGCGTGATCATTGGATCGGGCGGCGGCTCGCAGGAATTTACTGAGCAGCAATACGAATTGTTTTTCCACGACAAGCATCGCCAGATGAGCGTCCACTGCGTTCCCACCACCGTCATGGGAACGCTCGCCAGCGACCTCAGCATCCGCTTCGGGATGCGCGGACCAAGTCACGTCGTCACAACCGGCTGCACTTCCTCGACCGACGCGCTCAATTACGCCAGCCAACACATCAAATCCGGCCGCGCCGATTGCGTTCTGAGCGGAGGCGCCGACTCGCCAATCGCGCTCGGCATTCTCAAGGGATTCATCCTGATGAAGATCATGACCAGTTCGTGGAACCACGCGCCCGAAAAAGGTTCGCGGCCGTTCTCGGTCGATCGCGACGGCTTTGTCGTCGCCGAGGGATCGTGGATGTACGTCCTTGAAGAGTACGAACACGCGCGGGCTCGCGGAGCAGAAATGCTGGCGGAGATCGTCGGGTACGGTTCCACCTGCGAGGCGTTTCATCGCGTCCGTTTGCAGGAGTGCGGCGAAGAGCCCGCGCGCGCCATCGGACTTGCCATGCTGCAAGCGGGCGTCGGACCGCAGGATATTCACTACGTCAACCTGCACGGCACTTCGACCAGCCTCAATGATCGCATCGAAACCCGCGCCCTGAAGCTCGTGCTCGGCGAAGAGCGCGCCCACCAGGTTCCGATGTCGGCGCTGAAGTCGCAGATCGGACATCCTCAAGGCGCATGCGGAGCCGCCGGAGTCGCCGCGACCATCATCGCCATGCAGACTGGCCAAATTCCGCCGACGATCAACCTCGATTCGCCCGACCCCCTCTGCGATCTGGATTACGTCCCGCAGAGCGGCCGCCGCGCCGCGATCGAACACGCAGTGTGCAATTGCATTGCGTTCGGAAGCAAGAATTCGGCGCTGGTGTTGCGGCGCGCAGGCTGAACATCGGATCATTCCTTGGCGACCTTTGCGGTTAAAGAGCCTTGTTTGGTCGGCGCGAAGAAAGAGCCTTTAACCGCAAAGTGCGCCAAGAAAACCGCAAAGGACGCAAAAAAGTCCGCTGAGCCTTTTCATTGACTCCGCCTACTTCCCGGCCTACCATTACCAGTCTCACATCCCATGATCGGGCAAACCATCTCTCATTACCGCATCCTGACCAAGCTTGGCGGCGGGGGTATGGGAGTGGTGTACGAGGCTGAAGACCTCAAGCTTGGCCGCCACGTCGCGCTCAAGTTTCTTCCTCCCGACCTATCCAGCGATGCCCAGGCGCTGGAACGTTTTCAACGCGAAGC
>JAYTFO010000231.1:0-14156 GCA_043734305.1 Acidobacteriota bacterium
GTGTCCAGAATGTCTTTCAGTCCGATGGGAATGCCGTGTAGTGGGCCGCGATAATGCCCGCTTTGAATTTCCTGTTCGGCGCGGCGGGCGTCGGCAAGAGCGGAGTCGGCGAGAACGGTGATGAACGCGTTGAGTTTTGGATTGAGTTTCTCGATGCGAGTGAGACAATCGCGCGTTAGTTCCACGGGGGAGACGCGGCGGGCGCGGAGTTCACGGCTTAATTGTTGAATTGTCGTGCGCACTTAATCCTCATTCAGACCTAATCCAAAGTAGCGCCGCCGTCCCGCTTCGCGAACCATTTCACAATCACGTACACCACCGGCCCGACCGCGAGTGCCCACGGCCCCCAGCGCAGTGCGACGGGATCACTGAAGTAGAGTGCGATGAAAGTCATCACTATGGGCAGAGCGATGACGTAGACCAGTCCGAGACGTCCCGCGGGGATACGAAAAGCTCGGGGAAGGTTGGGACGTTTGTGGCGCAGTCCCCAGGCAGAGAGTACGGTCAGCACCGTGGTAGCGGCTCGCAGCCAGACATAGATGCTGATCAACTGGCCGAGGCTATGCTGCGCGAGCGACGCGTAGATTGCGGCGGAGATCAGGATTGCGACCCATGGTGTTCCAAAGCGCGGATGCTTGCGGGTAAGAAACGGCGGCAAATAGCCGTCCTCGGCGAGGGCGAAGGGCATGCGCGTGGTCGTGAGCACGGTGCTGTTCAGCAGTGCCATGCAACTGACCATCGCGCCCAGCGTCATCAGGCTGCCGAGCCACGGGCCGCCGATCAGTTGCGCGGCAGTCGAGAAATATCCGTCTTTCCAATCCTGCCAATTGCCGGCGGCGGAGGCGAGAGCGGCGAGCGTCGGCAGGAAATATGCGGCGATCGAAAGCGGCACCACCAGCGCAAGCGCGCGCGGATAAGTGCGCTGCGGATTCTCAACCTCCTCGGCGACGGTCGAGAGTTGTTCGTATCCCGAGTAGAGCCAGAGTCCGAGCGCCAGGCCGACGCCGAATACCTGCGAGAACGGCCGGTTCGGCGGAACGAAGGGGACGAATGGATTGTGATTCCATTTCGCCAGGCCGATTGCGATCATCGCGATGACCGGGATGAAAATAAAAAATTCAAACGCGGTGGCGGCCTTGCCGACCATCTGAATGCCGCGAATGTTGACCCAGGTGATAAGAGCGATCAACGCGAACGAAACCAGCCAGTGTTTCCATCCGGTAATTTGCGGGAAATAAGAAGCGAGGTAGTCGGCAAAGAGAACGGCATAGGATCCGCCGAGCAGGAACGAAGCAGACCAGTTCCACCATCCGGCGAGGAAGCCCCAGAAGTCGCCGAACGCGGCGCGGGTCCAGCGATAGAAGCCGCCCTCGACCGGCATGGCACAGGTCAGCTCGGCGGAAACCAGCGACACCGGAATGCACCAGAAAAACGGAATGACCAGCAGGTAGAGCAGTGTCATGCCCGGGCCGCTGGTGGAGACCATGGATTCGAGGCCGAAGGGGCCGCCGGTGGTGTAGGAAAACATCACGAAGACGAAGTAGAAGAGGCTCGCTTTGCGGGCGGTGGAAGTCGGGGATGGGGACGATGTGTTCACGGGAGCAGCGCTCTCAGCGGCTAGAGCCGTCGAGTTTTATTTTATGATCGCAGCGGTAACGGCTGCGCCACCCAAAAGCAAACAACCATACCATCCCGGACAGTCTCATTCGCGAAAATTTCATGCGAAATGGGGCCACCGGGGCAGCCACGTCTGTACCATAAACTCGTTTCGGGCAAGGTACACTGGTGCTTCATGGCGGAAAGCGACCAACTCGGCTTCCAGTTTCGGCCGCCGGAGCGCCGCATCTGGACGGTGCGGACGCTGGTTTCCGCGGTGCGCACGCACCTCGAGCGCGAGTACTCCGACTGCTGGGTCGAAGGTGAAATTTCCAACCTGCGGATTCCGGACTCCGGGCATTTGTATTTCACGCTGAAGGAAGAGAGCGCGCAGATTCGCGTCGTGATGTTCCGCTCGTCGGCAAAGTTGTTGCGGTTTCGTCCCGAGAACGGCCTGCATGTAACGGTTCGCGGACGCATTACCGTCTATGAAGATCGCGGCGAGCTGCAGATTTCGGCCGAGTTCATGGAGCCGCAGGGCGCCGGAGCTTTGCAGTTGGCGTTTGAGCAGTTGAAGGCTCGCCTGGAAGCGGAAGGGCTGTTTGACAGTTCGCGGAAGAAAGCGATCCCGCCCCTGCCGCTGCGGATCGGAGTCATCACGTCGCCGCAGGGGGCGGCGTTGCGAGACATCCTGAACATCCTCGCCCGGCGGCATCATTCGGCGAGCGTGTTGATTTATCCGGCGCAAGTTCAGGGAGAATCGGCGCCGATCGAAGTCACGGCTGGGTTGCAACATTTCAATCGCACGGGTGAAGTCGAAGTCATCATCATCGCGCGCGGCGGAGGATCGGCGGAGGATCTGGCGGCGTTCAATCATGAGGGGTTGGCCCGCGCCGTAGCTGCTTCGAAAATTCCGATCATTTCGGCGATCGGGCACGAGACGGACTTCACGATTATTGATTTTGTGTCTGACTTGCGCGCGCCCACGCCTTCGGCGGCTGCGGAACTGGTGATCCGGTCGCGGCAGGAGATCGAGGCGCAGGCGGAAGATATTTACCGGCGCCTGGATCGCGCGATTCGTTATCGGCTGCTGATGGCGTGGCAGGAGTTGTCCGAGAGGACGCAGCAGGGGGCATTTGCCCGCATGATGGACGGCATCCACCGCCGCCAGCAGCGGCTCGACGAAGGCAGCTTCCGTCTGGAACGAGCCGAGCGCCAGTTGCTGGAACGCTGCCGCCGCCGCTGGGAATCCGCTTCGGCCACGGTTCGCCACTACGACGCGCGGCAACGTCTGGCGGCCATCGGCCAACGACTCGCGTCGCAGACCGCCAGCTTGGCCTTGGCAGCTCATGCGCGATTGCTTGCCGGACGAGCTCTTCTCGATCGTCGCAGCGCGGCGTTGGAAGCGCTTTCGCCGGTTGCGATTCTCAATCGTGGGTACGCGCTGGTGTTCGATGCGAATGGTCAACTCGTGAAAGATGCTAGGCGTCTGAAGCCGGGCGACGATGTTTCCGCGCGGCTGGCGCGTGGGCGGGTCACGGCGCGAGTCAATTCGGTCGAACCGGCGCCGGAATCCTAGGGCGCTGCATTAGAATGAAGGCCAACTAACTACTCTTTATTCAAGGTGAGGATCGCGTGACGCCGTCCCCGGCTTGGCCGCACATCTCGCTGGTCTCGATCGTGGACATTCTGCTGGTCGCGATTTTGATCTACCAGTTGCTGGCGCTGATTCGCGGCACACGGGCTGCTCCCATGCTGCTCGGCCTCGCGCTGTTAGGGCTGGCGTTTTACTTCGCGCGGCTGGGCGAACTCCGCACGTTGAACTGGCTGTTGAGCACGCTGCTGCCGTATGTCGTGTTCGCGCTGATCGTTGTATTTCAGTCGGAGATTCGGCACGCGCTGGCCAATTTGGGGAGTCGTATTTCGTTTGGACGATCCTCCGATTCGGCGGGCGATGTTTATGACGACATCGTGCTCGCGGCAAATTTGTTTGCACAGAACCAGACCGGCGCGCTGATCATCATCGAGCGCGAAATCGGATTGCGCACTTACATTGAAAGCGGTGTGCCGCTGGATGCGCGCCTCTCTTATGATCTGCTGGCGACGCTGTTTCGTCCGAGTGCCCCTCTGCACGACGGCGCGGCGATTGTGCAGCGCGATCGCATTGCGGCCGCTGCCTGCTTCCTGCCATTGTCGATGAACCCGGTTCTCTCGACGCAGATGGGAACGCGGCATCGGGCGGGCATCGGAGTGACGGAAGAGACCGACGCGGTCGCGGTGATTGTGTCGGAGGAAACGGGCGCGATCAGCCTGGCGGTCAAGGGGAATATCGAGCGCGATTTGACCGTGGAGCGGCTGCGGGACAGGCTGAGTCAGCTTCTGCACCGCTATGCGCCGGCCCCAACTCTGCCTTTGCACGTGGAAGAAAGCATGATGGAGGAAGAGCCGCCCAGTTCTCCGCCTGCGCGGAGGCACGATTCGAGTCTTCGCCCCGGAGGTGACGACTGATGCCGAGCCTGGTCAAACGCATTTTCGTGCACAACTTTGGAATCAAGCTGATTTCTCTGTTGCTGGCGATCGGGCTGTGGCTGGTGGTGGCGCGATCTCCGATGGCGGAAGTGGTGATGAGTGTTCCGATCGTATTTCAACATGTTCCGGAGCGACTCGAGGTGAAGTCTGCGGACTTCAACGAAGTGCAGATTCTGGTACGCGGCCCCGAACGCCTGGTCAACCGTCTTCGCCCCGTCGACGTGAGTGCTCATGTGGATTTGTCCAAGGTCGGGGAGGGGAGCCGCACTTTTGATTTGTCCCCCAACAACGCGCGGGTGCCCCAAGGACTGGAAGTGTTGCAAGTGAGTCCGATGCGAGTGACGGTTATGATGGAAGGCACGGGGGGCCGTTAGTATTCAGCATTTAGCACTCAGCACTCAGCACTCAGCACTCAGCATTTAGCATTTGGCCAACTTGGCAAAGAAAGAACAACAATCTCGCCTTTAGCTGTTAGCCCTTAGCTTTTACCCATTAGCCAAGACTCGCTGTTTGCGGATCGAGCTAAGAGCTAAGAGCTAAGAGCTGCCCTTCATGACTCGACAACTTTTTGGTACCGACGGAATTCGTGGAGTGGCGGGGGAATTCCCGCTAACTCGTGAGAGCACTTACCTGATCGGGCGTGCGCTCGGCCACGATCTCATTCGCGGCAACGCCAAACCTCGCGTTGTGATTGGCCAGGACACGCGCGAATCAAGTGGCTGGATTGCGGATCGTGTGTCGCAGGGACTCGCCTCGGTTGGCGTGACGGTGAGTAGTGCGGGCGTGATCACGACTCCGGGCGTTGCTTATCTTGCGCGATCGCAGCACTTTGATGCGGGCGTTGTGATCTCGGCATCGCACAATCCCTGGACCGATAACGGGATCAAAGTTTTCTCCGGTGACGGCTACAAACTTCCCGATGCGCACGAACTCGCGATTGAAAAAGAAATCTTCGCGCTCTTGCAGGATGCGCCGACCGAGCCGCCATATGTCACTTCTCCCGCGCCGAGTCTTCCCGGCGACGCCGAACTTCGCCATGAGTACGTTCGCTGGCTGGCTTCGAATATCACGATTGACGTGAGCCGTTTGCGGGTGGTGGTGGATTGCGCTAACGGTGCGGCGGCGGCCGAAGCGCCGGAATTATTTCGAGCCCTCGGCATCAAGGCAATTTTTCTTCATGCTGCACCGGACGGACAAAACATCAACGAACAATGTGGCGCGCTGCATCCGGAAACGATCGCAAAATTCATGATCGAAGAAACCGGCCCGTTCGATATTGGAGTCACGTTCGATGGCGATGCCGACCGCGCATTATTTTCGGACGCCCACGGCCGAGTGGTGAATGGAGACGCCGTGCTGCTGGTTGCCGCGCGTGCGATGCAGTCGCGCGGCTCGCTGGCCAAGGACACGGTAGTGGCGACTACCATGTCGAACATGGGACTGGAACTGGCGCTCAAACAGTCCGGCATTCACATGCTGCGCGCCAATGTCGGCGACAAGTATGTTCTGGAAGAAATGCAGCGCGTGGGCGCGACGCTGGGTGGCGAACAGTCTGGCCATATTTTGTTTCGCGACGGCGACGCCACCACCGGCGACGGCCTGCTTACAGCGCTGCGCGTGATGGAGATCATGGTTCGCTCGGGGAAGTCACTGGCGGAACTGGTCGGGGATCTGAAAGTGTTTCCGCAGACGATCCGCAATGTGCGAGTGCGCGAGAAAGTTCCTTTTGCGCAGATTCCCGCCGTGCAAGGCGCCATCGCCACCGCGGAGCGCGAACTCGACGGCAAAGGTCGAGTGGTGGTGCGCTACTCCGGGACGGAAGCGCTGGCGCGCGTGATGATCGAAGCGGAATCGAAAGAACAGATGGAGCGGCTTGCGGAAGCGATCGTAACGGCGATTCGAAGCAATCTCGGGGTTTGAAGATTCAGAGCCATGTCGGTGTTGCAACAGCAGGAAAACCTCCAGCAGCGAAGCGGCGCAAGATTACAGCCCACGGCGCAAGCCCCAACGGGGCGAAAGAAAAGTTCTCCGTCAGAATCGAAAATCTTCGGCAAAAAGACGGGATCTATCGCAGCGCTAAAGCGCCGGAGCGAACGTGGGCCTTTCCTCGTCACTCCCGTCATTTCGCTTGACGCAGCTCTGAAGAATCTGCGTGAGTACTCTTCTTTCGCCCCGTTGGGGCTTGCGCCGTGGGCTGTAATCTTGCGTCGCTTCGCGGCTACGAACGCAGTTTCATTTCCGGAACCCCACGTCCTTCAGTGCAGCTCGTTATCTTGTGTCCCGTGGCAATCCCGCCGAGAATGAAAATCGACTTAAGGTCGAACTTAAAACAAGCTCATGAGAATTCTTATCGTTGAAGATGACATTGCCCTGGCGGGTTTTATCCGCAAGGGACTCGAGGCGGAACATTACGCGGTCGACGCGTCCACGGACGGCGAACAGGGCCGGACGATGGCGCTGGAATTCGATTACGATCTTTTAATCCTCGACCTGAACCTGCCGGGAAGTGACGGCCTGGCTATCTTGAAGAGCGTGCGGCAGCAGAAGCCCAGCGTGCCGGTGATGATCCTTACGGCTCGCAGCCGCGTCGAAGATCGTGTGCAGTGTCTTGATTTGGGCGCCGACGATTATCTGGTGAAGCCATTTTCGTTTCTTGAACTCTCGGCGCGGGCGCGGGCTTTACTGCGCCGCTGCCACTTGCCTTCCGAGTCGGTGCTTTCAGTGCGCGATCTGCGATTGGATCGGGTGGAGCGCCGGGTAGAACGATCCGGCCGCCGCATTGATCTGACCACCAAAGAATTCGCGTTGCTGGAATACCTGATGCGCAACGTTGGCCGCCGGTTGACTCGCGCCATGATTATCGAACACGTGTGGAACCTGACGTTCGATTCAACCACCAACGTGGTGGATGTTTACATCAACTACTTGCGGCGCAAAGTGGATGACGGTTTTTCTCCGGCGTTGATCCACACGGTTCGCGGGGTGGGCTATGAACTTGGACCGGACGGAGCGGCGGCATGAGCGCAGGTCCGCAGCCAATTTCCGGGCGCACGCAGGATCAGGCGATGCTGGGCGAGTTGCTGCACTCGCTGAGTCAGCCTCTGACCAGCCTGCGTTGTTCGCTGGAGCTTACGGTCGAAGAGGTCAGGGGGCAGCCGCAGGACGCGGTGGCGGCTGCGTTGGAACAAACCGATCGTGTGATCGCAGTGGTCCGACTGATGCGGGAGTATCTGGAAACGGAGTCCGCCGGCGTGCCGCAGCCACCCGTCACGCTCGGACCGGTGTTGCGCGGCGTGGTCGACCAACTTTCGCCGGTCGCTCAGGAGCGGCAGGTTCGACTGCAACTTACGGGCGGTTGCAGTGCCACCATCGCGCTGGCCGAACCGCGGCTTCGATTGGCTCTGCAGTACTTGATCGGCATTTTGATCGAGAAACAACCGCGCCATGGAGAGGTCACGCTCCGGCTTGAGCAAGGCCTTGCGGAATCGGAGTTGCGTGCGCAAGTAACACCGACCGCAATCACAGCGGTGCCGAGGCATGATCCGGTGATCGCGACTCTCCATCATGTACAACTGGCGATCGCTCGCCGGCTGTTGGAGTCCGCGGGAGCCTCGCTGGCATTTGGCGGCGGCGGCGGCGATCATTTTGGCTTCCTGCTCCGCATCCCGCGGCTGCCTCGCCCTGTCTCGCCGGAACTTTTCTCCTGACGTTTTTGCCCACATAGAGTGCGTGGCCGGAGTACAATCCAGCCTTTCCGGAGGTTCCCCGTTGAAGCGCTGGTTAATCTTTCTGATTGTCGTCTGTGCCGTTTCTGCGAGCCCCGCACAAAATAGCGGCCCTGTATTGAAAGCCATGACGGTGATCCGGGCCGGCGTGCTGATTGACGGAGAGTCGAGTTCGCCGCGCCGCAACCAGGTCATTGTGATTCGCGGGAACCAGATTGTTGAGGTCTCCGATGCCGCGACCGCGCACATTCCAGCGGACGCTGACGTCATCGACCTTTCGCAGGCTACCGTCCTGCCGGGATTGATTGACGCTCACACGCACATTTTTCTGCAAGGCGAAGATCCAAATCAGGGCGGATACGACATCCAACTGCTGAAGTATCCTCTGGCGTTTCGTGCCGCTCGGGCAACGGTGTCGGTGCGTCGCGCGCTCGAACAGGGGTTCACAACTTTGCGCGATGTAGAAACCGAAGGCGCTGGCTATGGAGATGTCGGCATCAAGCAAGCGATTGAAGGCGGATACATTCCCGGGCCGCGTCTGTTCGTTTCGACGCGGGCCATTTCGTCGACGGGCGGATATAACCTGGAAGGGTACGCGCCTGAAATCGAAGTTCCGAAAGGTGCGCAGATCGTTGATGGCCCGGTCCAGGCTCGCAAGGCGGCGCGTGAGCAGCTCGATCACGGCGCCGACTGGATCAAGGTCTACATGACGCATCGCTCGTGGGTGGGCAAGAACGGCGAACTGGTTTCGCAGCCGACGCTGACGGTCGAAGAACTGCGCGCCATCGTGGACGAGACGCACGGCTGGGGAAAGAAAATAGCGTGTCATGCCTACAGCGGCGAAGGCTTGCAGCGCGCGCTCGACGGCGGATGCGACTCGATTGAACATGGGCTGGCGTTGACCGATGGGATGATCGCGCAGATGATCAAGCAGGGCACGTGGTTGTGCGCCACGCTGAGTCCCTATTACTACGACTGGGCGCCGGCCGATACTCCGGAGGGGCAGCGCGACCGCAAGCGCGCATCCGCTCACGAAGAGTCGTTTCGCAAAGCGGTGAAGGCGGGAGTGAAGATTGTGTTCGGGACGGACATCGGTGGAATTCCGTGGACCGATCCGATGGCACAGGAATTTCCGCGCATGGTGGAATTCGGGATGTCTCCGATGCAGGCGATTCAGAGTGCAACCTCGCGGGCTGCCGACATGCTCGACAGGAAAGGAAAACTCGGCGTGATCGCACCGGGAGCGTATGCCGATGTGATTGCGGTCACCGGCGATCCGCTGGCTGGCATCAACGCTTTGGACAACGTCGGCTTCGTGATGAAGGATGGCAAGGTATTCAAGAACGAGCTTGGACAGAAGAGGTAATTCATGAACATCCTGGAGATGTGCGACCCGGAAGGCGCTTCGGTTCTGGTGGACGCCACCGCCGAGCAAGCGATCCGGACGATGGTGGAGCGGCATGTGGGCGCGGTGGCAGTGCTCGATGAGAACACGCGTGTGGCGGGAATTTTTACGGAACGAGATGTGCTGCGGCGCTTGTCGTTGAGCGGTCGCGAGCCGGGACAGACTCCGGTCCGCGAAGTGATGACGACTCCGGTCGAAATGGCTACGCTCGACACGACTCCGGGCCAGGCGCTGGCCACGATGGTCGAGCGCCACTACCGGCACTTGCCCATTGTCGACGACGACGGCCGCTTGTTGGGGGTGCTTTCCATCCGGAATGTTTTGCAGGCACGAATTGATACGCTCAGCCGCCAACTGGATAAAGCTCGATCCATGCACGTGGTTCGTTAGGAGAACGTATTGACTAAACATCCAGGAGGCATTCTCTCCAAAGCGCTGCTCATTGCCAGGATTGGCACCGGAATCTTCTTCATTTTTTTCGGCGAATATAAAGTTTTTGGAAGCACGTTCGCGAACGCCGGATTTGCGCACTATCTTGAGGGCTACATTCAGCAGACAGCGGTCAGCTTCTATCGTCCGATCCTCAGCCACGTCGTACTTCCTCACGTGGTCTTCTTTGGTTATCTGGTGGGCGCGGTGGAATTGTTCATCGGGCTCAGTCTGATTCTAGGGGTGTTTGTCCGCGCGGCTTCTGTCCTGGGTATGCTGCACATGCTGAGCCTGACGCTGGCGACGTGGTGGAGCCCCGGCCACGGCGCTCCGGCCTGGCAGTATCTGGGCGCGCAACTCAGTCACGTGCCGCTGATCTTTCTCTTGCTGATTTTCTATGCGGCGGGCCCGACGGGATGGTGGCTGACGGGGCGACGCGGCATGGATTAGGGCGAGGTCAGAGGTAACGCTAAGTCAGAGGTTAGAGGTAAGATTGCCGAGGTGAAAAGCTTACGGACTCCCATCGCGGCGGGTGTTGTGAGCTTCTTACCTCTGCAATCGAACCTTTGACCTCTGACCTCGCGTTACCTCTGCAATCTGACCTCTCACCTCTGACCTTACTTGTGTGAGTTCGGGCTTTGGGCGGGATTTTTGCGGGCTGGGGGCGCGGCCTTGCCGATCCTGACGTCGAAGCTTATGGGCAGTTGCTGGGGCGGATAGCAAGCGGCGTTGTCGCACGCCTGATATTTCAGAGTTCCGCGGACGATATATTTTCCGGGCTGCACTGAGTGCAGTGGGCGAACGGATACATCCAGTTGGAAATCTCCGGTGTAGACGCTGAGTTTTTCGTCGGGCGCGAAGGCGAAGCTCATGTCATGGCCGTCGGGATAGGTGATTCCGCCAATTACGATGTCGGTGGTAGCGCCGATTTTCAACGCAGTTGGAATCAGGAACTCCGACTTCGGCTTATTGGAATTGATGTGATACCCGTGGGTGACACGAAACGAAAGCGGGACCGGCCCGGCTTTGCCCTGCGTGATGGTCACCATCGGTGCCGGAGCCATACTGACCACCGGCTTCATGGTCGGCGCTTCCTGCGCGGCGACGCCGGCAGCCAGCAGCACAAGCGAACATGCAAGTAACCGTTTCATTCAGTTAAAGATATCCCAGCTACCGCATACATACGACGTTACTTTTGCGCCTGTACCGGTTGGCTTCCGCCGAGTGCCTCTTTGATGTGGTCGACGAACACGCTGCGGCTTCGCAGGCCGAACTCGCGAGTGAGGAGCTTGCCGTCGCGGTCGATAAAGAAGGTAGTCGGGAGCACGGCGACACCCCCATAACTCTGGCCAACCGACTCCTTACCCAGCAAGACCGGGTAATTCACCCCCATCTGCTTGGCAAACTCGGCGATATCTTCCGTGCTGGCGTCATCCATGGCGACGCCGACAATCTGGAATCCCTGTGGGCCATACTCTTTTTGAAGTTCGACAAACCAGGGCATCTCGATCTTGCATGGAACACACCAGGTCGCCCAGAAATTCAGCAGCACCGCCTTGCCGCGGAAATCCGAGAGCTTTACATTCTTGCCGTCGAGCGATTGCAATTCAAAGTCAGGCGCGGGCTGTCCGCGAAACTGCGCGGTGACAGACCCGGCAGAGCGGTTCTTGCGAGCGGCATGAATGCCGGCGAACAACATCGCTGCAATAATCGCAGCAACGACTACGGGGATCAGAGGATTTCTTTTCACCAGTCAACTCCCAACTACAACGCAAAACGGTTCAGGAACGACAACCATCCCGATATCAGTGTAAAGCGGCCGAGCACCAGAAGCACGCCGAGGGCGATCAGCAATCCGCCGCTGGCCACTTCGAGCGCGTGCATGTGGAACTTGAAGCGGTTATAGAACTTGAGGAAGCGGCTGATGCCGAGCGACGTCAGCAGGAACGGGACGGCGAGACCAGCGGAGTAAATCGCGAGCAGGAAGATGCCCTTGGCGACGGAATCCTGGGCGGCGGCAAATCCAAGTACGACCGCCAGGATCGGCCCCACGCAGGGAGTCCATCCAAAGGCGAACGCGAAGCCGATGACGAACGATCCCCAGGCTGAGGGACTCCCCTTTAGACCATGCATCCGCGTGTCGGCCAGCAGGGCTTTGATTTGAAAGATGCCAGTCAGGTGCAGTCCAAACAAGATGATCACTACCCCGGCCACTCGTGCCAGCAGCGATTTGTACTGCGCGAACAGTTGTCCGACTTCGGTCGAAATCGCTCCCAGCGTGATGAATACGATGCTGAACCCGAGAATGAACGCTGCCGAGTTCAGCATCACCTTGCGAAGGAATTGCCCCTGGTCAGATTTCAGTTCCTCGATGCCGACGCCCGAAATCAGAGAAACGTATCCCGGCACGAGTGGCAGCACGCACGGGGAGAGGAACGAGATTAATCCCGCGACGAAGGCTGCGAGCGGCAAGGGCAGGTTGTGCATAGGTCTATTGTAGCGATGGCGTAGATTTCCGGCGCCTTCAGTTAAGATGCGGCGAGACGCAGGATTGTTTCAGGGTTCTGTAGCGCCGGCGTCCCGCCGGCTGTCGTGGGGGCGTCCTCGCCCCCACATGCGAGACAGCTGCGCCCGTGAACAGAGAGGCGGTGTACCGTGGGCTTGCTGCGCGTCTTTAGTTGTTGGCGCAGATCGCTTCGGACTGTGGCGGCGGGACGCCGCCACGACAGCCGGCAAGATGCCGGCGCTACAAACCCGTTACTTCGATTTCTTTCTCGGGCTTGGCGGCGTTTGCTTAGTGGGCTCTGCTGTCGGAGATTGGTTGACCGGCGCCTCGGTCAGAACTTTTTTTATGAAACCGGGAGGCACGGTCGCGGTGAGAATCGCCCGATCTCCCGATCGTTCAATTTTCAAGCTTTCAAAAAACGCTTTGACATCCACGTCGGGGCCCGGCGTGCCGATGCTGGTTTCGGCGGAGTGAAACAGATTCAGAAAGGCGCCAACCTGATCGGCGATCGCGCGCGCGTCGTCTTCACTTTGCGCGAAAGCCTCGGCGCGCAAATGCAGCGCGCGAAGATAGCGTCCCGAAATCACTACGGCAGCAGGCTTGGGAAAGAGAAGCGCCCAACCACTCAATCCGCTGAGGGGGCCGGCCTGAGCAGGGTCGACGCGTAGGATCGCCCAGGACAAACTGGCAAACGGCACCTTCTTGTAATACTGCCGAAGAAACTGAGGGCCGCCGAACGGGGAAGCCAGTTTGCGCGAACGGTCGAGGATGCCGCGAATCACGTTCTCGTCTGGGTGATTCGAAACGGCGACACTATCGTACGAAAGCACAACCGCGCGAACGGTGCGGTTTTCGACGGGAACGTTGTAGATGTCGAATCCCTTGTAGTTGTCGACCGACGTTGCGATCTTTTTCAGGTAAGCGGTCAGCTTGCCGGAATCAATCTTACCGACGAAGATCTCAGAGAAGCGCGGTTCGACTGTGGAGCCGCCGGTGCCACCGCCTGTTCCCCCGCCCAAGCTTTGCGGATAGTGGATGGCGAAGCCGGCCTCATCCAGATCGCGTTCGAACTGGAATCCCGTTTCTTCGACAAACTTCTGATACTCCGGATCGTGCGACACCGGCGGAAGCTGGTTGGTCGCGTTGAAGGTTCGAATCCATTTCAGGTTGAGGTAGAAGAACCCATCGGCGCCGGGGAGCAGGCGGACGGCTTCCGGGGGAGCGCGTTTACGGAGTTGGACGATGGCCACGACCGTCGCCGCGATCGCGAGCACAGCGATTAAAACAGGAAGGGTGCGCTTGATCCGCATGAAAGGCTTATAAGTTTGGCATGATAGCACCTTGGGCGGCGGGGGACGGGTTTTTCCAGTCTTCAATTCGTGCGGTCTTCATGCGCTTCATGCTCCCCGCCGGTTGCACGTGAATAACCCGTGTGATACCTTAAATAATTGTCCCGGGCATCGGACAGGAAGTATTGTGCCTACGGCATGCTTCCGCAGTGCTGGCGTAGCTCAGTTGGTAGAGCATCTGATTTGTAATCAGAGGGTCGGGGGTTCAAATCCCTTCGCCAGCTCCAGGAAAACGGTATTCCGGAAACAACGGTAAGGTTTGCGCGGATGGTCGCGCGAGTGGCGCAAGAGTCTTAACGCACTTCACCAAGGCAATTTCCGGCGGGTCGCAGGTGTCGAGCAAGATCTCCTGCATTTCGTTTCCCTAACCAGCGGTGCTGTAACGAAGGTGTGTTTGTATTGGGTGTCGGCGGATTTCAGTTTTTTGCACAGGTGGGTGAGTGGTTAAAGCCAACAGACTGTAAATCTGTCCCTCTCAGGAGGTACGGAGGTTCGAATCCTCCCCTGTGCACCAGTTTGAGCTTGAGCCGCTCAAGGGGCGTGACCCTGAGCGGAGTCGAAGGGGACAGCCCGCTGGAGCGAAATCCCGAGCGATTTTTGCGAGGGACGTGAAATGC
>JAYTFO010000232.1:0-21741 GCA_043734305.1 Acidobacteriota bacterium
CCCCGCCTCTAACTGCTTCAGCGCCCCGATCATCTGCGCCTCCGTGTGCCTGCTCTTCGACATACTCTCTTCCCCTTTCTTTCGACGAAATCATATTCATTTCCGTGCCGAAAGAGGGGATCAGGTCACAGCCGGACGTATCACACGCGATGATGGACTAGCGGGTTTAGCAAACGTGCTTCTTCACGGGCGGAAGGGGAGAGTCAACCCTAATCGCTGACCTACCCAAAACGCCTGTTGCAGAAACTCCCCCAAATGCTTAGTTTTCAATACCTGCAATTGCATTCTTGAAGTTGGTCGAATCCAACTGGTTTTGGGGAAGACTGATTGAAAGGGACCTAGATTCGAGTCGCTCGACTCATCGGATTGGTTTGTCCTTCCACACATCGTCATGCTGGTCGTCCTTATTCTTATTTGGGATAGCGATCTCAAGCGAAAACAGCAATCCCAGTTGCTACGTT
This sequence comes from Acidobacteriota bacterium, assembly GCA_043734305.1. Taxonomy (GTDB): domain Bacteria; phylum Acidobacteriota; class Terriglobia; order Terriglobales; family Acidobacteriaceae; genus Acidiflorens. Next base: position 462 of record JAYTFO010000232.1, read on the forward strand.
CCCATCTCACTGTGTAACCGTGATCGAGGTCACTGGGTGAATCTCACGCCACCCGTGCTCCATGTCTTGAACGTAGTCTCCGGTGACGGAAACATGTTTGTCGCGCATCGAAGCCTTAAAAAGAGCCTGCTTGAACCCACTGCAAACACCTTCATCAACGGTGTCCTGCTGTGTGGGCTTCTTCGCACACATGGGTTCGATAACCAAGAAACCCTTTTGTCCGGTATTGTTTTTTCCATTGAGCAGATTCTTGAACTGAGAGTCCACCCTCAGACGGATGTGGTAGTCCCCGTCTGCTTCAGGACTCGCACTCACGATGGTGCCCGTCACGGTAATACACCCTTTCATGAGTTTGAGGCGGTCCGTCGGTGTCGCAAAGTTCGGCCCGTGGTAGACGTGCTTCCATAGCGTGGCGTCACACTGCTGAGAGAAACACGGGGGCGGGAACATGGCGAGGAGAACTAGCCTCGACAGACCTCCGAGAACCAGTTTGCGAACCTTAATTTGTCTTCCGTGCTGCCCTCTCACTTTTTTTCCGATGGATTTGTATGGTTCGGCGTATCAGGTGGTTGATAGCGATAATAAAGCACCGCACGACAGTCCATTGGAAAGCTGTTCCGGTTGGTACAGGGCGATGAGAATCCGTGACTAAAGTCGAGAGGATCGTCTGCGCCGTAGTCCAACTCCATTCCGACTCCGGTGTAGGTTCCCGGTGCCATACAGCCTTTCCCGCTGGTGTTGTGGTTGCATAGCTTCCAAGGCCACTGAACCAAGTCTGGACTCTGCGCTCTTGTGTACAGGTCGTATGCCACCAAATACGTATTCGCAGGAATCCGTTCCTCCCACCAAATTTCTTTTCCCCTATCAACTCCGAATGTCACTTGCGATACACAGGTGAAGGGATCAAAAGAGTTCGCGTAGGTGATCTCTACCCGACCACGGGTCGGTGGCGCGTGGTCATTCGTGTTTTTTGCCGAAGTCGAGTAGATCGTCGTGTTGTCGGTGTACGTATTAGCCGTGATACCCGAGATGTCGAGGTATGCATATTGATCAGGACAGGTCGCATAGCTGTGGCCACTGCACTCCGTCCAAGCGTTTCTATACTGGACATAAAACTTGGCTGACTGAAATACGATTTCCGGGTCGGAGGGAAGGTCCGCAGATAAGGGTGGCATGTTGATCCAATTTATTGCCTGCGCCATTGATTTGCAGGGCGCTGGCGCTGCTGCGGTTCGGGAAGACGCCGACGCGGTAGCAATCAGCACTGGAACTTTGTTCGCTTGGACCACTCGATGAGATGCACATGATGAGCAGCCCATCGTTACCACAACTAACCCGAACAGCGCGAGTTTGTGCACGAGTCCTCCAGCGTAACGTCGGTAAGAAGCTAACTGGCAACCCCGAGGGTCCCCACAGCGAACAAAGTGTACACCCGCTGTCAAACATATTCCCCTTACTGCTCTCGCATTACGTCCTTCGCAGGGTTGATGGCGACCGGAGGAACTGAAACAGCTGATGGCCTACAAGCTGTCTGTTGGCTGCTCGGATTACCTACGTACGCCAGTTCGGATTGATTCGGATTCGACCGGAGCGCAGCCGGGGTGGCCCCGGGGTTCCCCGAGAGGTTTGCTAGTATCACGTACACGGCTCTCAACGTATGCGGATTGGTTCGGATGGCCTGCCGTGCTATGCGAGAACAACGAAGGGTGGAATCGGGGGAACCACGGGTACCTCAGCACTGCTAGGGGAAGCTAAGTGTAAGTAAAAAAAGGCTCAGGTAAGGCCCGACCATGGGGGTCGGAGTGACCATGGTCAACGCATGAACGGCCCTTGGCTAACCCTTGTAGAATCATACAGATAGTGCTATAAATACGCCCAACTCCACCAATGGTCGGTAAAACACGGTTCAGGAACGTCTTTTACTATGGTCTGGCCATTGGATCGAACTATGGTCGAGCGGCCCCTTGGCGACCCATTCCTGCCTCTCTCACCTTCTTAGCTGACATTCCAAGGCGAGGCGGGAATCCCAACGTACGTACGGCGTACGAGACATGCCGGGGGCGTCCCCGGTCCGGGCTGGAGCATACGACATGCGCCCGTGAATCGCTGAGGAACGCGGGGAACCCCGAGCAGGTATGAGCCGTCGCAACGTCTACAGGGGCATCCAAAGCGCCGGAAAGCCTTGTCCAGAGCGGATTCTCAGTGATGACACCGAAGACCAGCAACGGGAGAGACCTCGGGAATAGTGACGTGATCGTTATAAAACAAGTATGAGGAAGCTGAGTCTCAGCCCTTGGACGGCCCTTGGTTTCTCCCTCAGAATAGAAGTTGATATTGAACAAACAACGTGCAGGAGTACCCGTGGGCACACCCCTGAGCGTTCCCCTCGGGGTTCCCCTTGGCATTCCCTAGCCTATATCGTAGTCGAGGTCTCGTATGAGGGATTGAATCATCTAAGAAATTGATAACAATGTAGTTACAAGGAATGTTCCCGAGGAAGTCAACATAGAACGGGCAATAATTAAGTACTTTGTTTTAAATGACATAGAAACTTGCCTACTTACAACTTACGAGTTCTTGCACCATGGCACTCCAATCGGATATCCAGCGGAGATTCAAGGACGAAACGGGAAAAAGGTACGGCAAGTTAAGAGTTCTGCGCTCCGACGACACGCGGAAAGACCAGCCGTATTTTCTTTGCCGATGCGACTGCGGCCAAGAAAAGTCTGTTCGTGGCGCAAATCTTCGCAGCGGAAACACGACAAGCTGCGGGTGTTCCCGTAAAAAGGTTTGGCACAGAAAGCTGGGGTGCCGACGAATCGGTCCGCTCTTTGTGTGGGGCAGAGGCGAGTCAAAATCGAAGTGGTTCACGCAATGTGTGCTCTGCGGACGCTGGGAATATTACACGAAACAACACCTCGTCGGCGGTAAGGCGCTGCTTTGCCCGTGCCTGAGGTCAACGCATAACAGTTGGCGAAAGATGATTGAGCGATGCACAAACAAGAACGACCGACGCTTCGCGGCTTACGGGGGCAGCAACATTAAAGTCTGTGATCGCTGGCGCGACAGTTTTCCAGATTTCTTCCATGACATGAAGCGACGGCCCGTGGGAAAGACGATAGATCGAATTAACCGCAAGGACGGATACCACCCGAAAAACTGCCGATGGGCCACCTATAAAGAGCAAGCAGCGAACCGCAGTAAGCCCAGCAGGGAGTAGGCTACGACTTCGGTGCTGCGGTGATTGCGTCTCCGCTCCTGTAATTCAGGCGACACAGGAACGCCCGTAACTGAGCTAATCGTTGCAAAATCTGCAACGGTGGCACCCCAATCCCTTCAACCTCCATGGTAGAGACGCGGCTTACCGCGTCTCGCTTTCCGTTGCGGAGCGACACCCGTTTCTATCAGGAATGGCGTTGCAGGAAATCCCGCATCGCAGTGCGATCGCGGAACGCTTCCGTGCCTCCGCATGCGGTGGTGGAAAAAGCGCCGCATCGATTTCCAAAGTCGAGACAAGTCTGGAGATCGGCGCCCTGTACAAACTGATGCAGGAAGCCGGCGTCGAAGCTGTCGCCCGCGCCGACTGGGTCGACAACCTGCACCTTCGCTGCGGGCGCGGTAAAACGCTGGCCTCCCTGGATCGCCATCGCTCCGCGCGATCCCAGCTTGACGACGAGGGTCTTCACCCGTGCCGAGAGGCGCGTCACGGCAGTCTCCAGATCGTCCGCGCACGCCATCTTCATCGCTTCCCGTTCATTGGGTAGGAGAATATCCACGTGCGGAAGAATCGCGTCCAGGCCGCCGTCCCAGCGATCATCGGGGTCGTCGTTGGTGTCGAGCGAAGTGGTCAGTCCCGCGATCTTCATGCGTCGAAACAGTTCGGGCGCCTGCGCCGACAACGCGCGCTGCAAGAACAGCGACGACAGATGGAAATGCCGCGCCGAAGTCAGGTATTCGAAATCGAGGTCCTCGAAACGCAGATCGGAAATGGTTCCGAGATAGGTGAACATGTGGCGATCCCGTTCGTGCGGGAGAATCACCGTGACGCCGGACGCGCTGCCCTTGGCCCGGACGATTCGCGAGAGATCGACTCCGCTCGCGCTCAGGCGTTCCACGGCCAGTCGACCCATCTCGTCGCCGCCAACCTTGGTGATGAAGCCAACCCGGCTCCCGAGCGCCGCCAGATTGTGCGCCACAATCGCCGAAGAACTTCCCAACGTCATGCTGAACGAACTGGCCAGCAACTCACGTTCCGTTCGCATCTGCTCCGGTAGGCCGTAGAGGATCAAATCAAAATTGATTTCCCCGGCAATCGCAATATCAAGATCGGACAAGAGGCGAGCCTTCCAACGTGTTCATGACGAGTGAGCCTTGACTAAATGCCAGGTGCCAAATGCTGAGTGCCAACGTGCTACTCCAGTTCCACTACCCGCGTTAAATTCTTCGGAGAGTCGGGGTTCAATCCCTTTTTCAGCCCGTTGTACACGCCGTAGAGCTGTCCCCAGATGGTGTAAGCAGCGGGGCGAGCAAACTCGGGCACGGTCAATCCAAGTTCAATCGCATAGTCGGCGGAACGTTGGGCGCGATCGTCCAGCCGGTTTGCGACTACCAGAGTGGCCGCACCCAGCTTCTTCATTTCTTCCATGAGTTCGACTTCCGCATCGTAGGAAGATTCCGAGATCAGAAACGTGATCAGAGTGTCGGCGCTGACAATCGATTTCGGTCCGTGCCGGAACTCTAACGAATGAAATACCTGCGCGTACGTACACGAAGATTCCGTTACTTTCAACATGCACTCTGACGCGATCCCAAACAACCGCCCCTGCGCCAGGAAAATGAAATCGTCAAAATTGCGGGCTCCCACAAATCGTTGCAGGCGCTGCGGATTGTCTGCCAGCAGCGGTGCGGTTTCTGCCGGAAGCTGCATCAGGGCTCGACAGAGTTCTTCGTTGTTCGCCACTTTCGCCGCCAAATATTGAAGCCCCAGCAGCATGGACGTGAACGACCGCGTCATGACGGTGCTCTGGTCGTTGCCGTCGAGCAGTTTCAGGGTGAGGCTGCATTCCGCTTCGAGTAGCTCGCCGTCGGCACACGTGATCGCAATCGTGCGCAGGTTGCGTTCTTTTTCAAGCAGGCGCGCTGCGCGCACGACTTCCGACGTTCGTCCCGAACGCGAAATCATGATCGGAATGTAGTTGCCGCCGGCGGGCAGAGCGAGCGCGGGATAGAGCAGTATTTCCGATCCGGGTACTGCGCGCGCCGGGAGTCCAACATGATTGAAAGCGGACGCAGCGGCTAGGGCGAGATAATAGCTGGTTCCGCAGCCTACAAAAATCCACTCCGCCCCGGGTCGCGCCCTGCGGACGGCTGCCTGTAACTCCGCGCTGGACGCCAGTTTCCGCAGGCATTCGCTCCAACACTTGGGCTGGGAAAGAATTTCACTCAGGGTGTGGGCGCCATGCTCGGTCGAAATATTGGTTGGGCTCATTCTTTGAGTATTCCTAAACGTGTATTCCTAAACCAGCGTCACTTTGATTCCGGCATCCTTCAACGCACGCAAGTCGGACTTTGGAATCAGTTTGTCGGTCACAACCTCATGGACCGACGTCACCGGCATGATGTTGCACAAACTGCGGCGTCCGAACTTGCTTGAATCACAGACCGCGACCGTGCGCCGCGCAATCTCCACCATCGCGCGATTCACCTGCGCTTCCAGTAGATTCGGAGTGAACAAGCCGGCTTTTGTGTCAAAGCCATCGACTCCGAGAAACAAAATGTCGGCACTCAGTTGCCGCAAAGTCTGCTCCGCCAGCGGACCGACCAGCGAAAACGAATTCTTGCGCAAAGTTCCGCCCGTGAGGATGACTTCAATATGCGTTCCCGCCAACTCCGCCGCGATGTTGATGGCGTTGGTAATCACCGTGAGGCGCGACATGTCTTTCAGCGTGCGCGCGATGGTCGTGGTGGTTGTTCCCGAGTCCAGCAGTACCGACTGGCCTTCTTCCACCATTTGGACCGCCGCCGCGGCAATGAGAGCCTTTTCCCGGCGATGCAGTTTCTCTTTCTCACGCAGCGTCGGGTCCACCAGCGCGCCCGTTTGCACCGGCAGCGCGCCTCCGTGAGTACGCTGCACAACACCCTGACTGTCGAGAATCTCAAGATCTTTGCGGATCGTAATTTGCGAAATCCGGAAATGCCGGGCCAGATCCTTGACCAGCACGCGTCCGTCGCCGTGCAGCATCTCGACGATCTTGCGTCGGCGTTCTTCGTTAAATAGGCCGTCTGTGGGCATTAAAAAGTGATCTTTCGTTTTGTTTCGTTTAGTAACTTTCGTCGATGGGCGCGGGTGTTGTCAAGAGCGAAACCAAGTTCACCAAAGAGGCACAGAGACACAGAGAAACCCGGAATCGGAAAAACAAGAACCTCTCTGTGACTCTGTGGTGGATGTTCGGTCGAGTCATTTCGAACCGCTGATTCCCTTGAATTGACCAAATAGCCGCTCGGCATTGCCGTGATACACCTTCTCCAGCACTTCATCCGGCAGCCCCAGTCCGTAGATCATCCACCGGCCTTGCCCGGGATACTGCGCGTAAGGAAAGTACTCGTCCTCGGTTTCGAGCCAGCGAAAATAATTTCTGTACATCTCTTCCGACGCGCCTTCATCGGTGCCAAACATGATCCGGTCTGGATACTTCAGGAAAAGCATCCGCACTCGCCGGGGCTGTCGACCGAGTTCACCTTCGCGCGCGCCCGTCTCGATCATCACGTTGGGATACTTAGCGAGCGTCTGCTCGACGAAATCAATATTCTCCGGCCAACTTCCGAAGTGCAGCGCGACGAACGTCGTGTGCGGATGCTTCGCAAACATCCGATCCCGCTGCGCCATGAGTTCCGGCAACGTGGGAAACTGTGGCCCGTAGAAACTCCAGTCCGGATGCTCGATTAACTCTTCGTAGCGTTCATTGCTCGCGTCAATAGGATGAAAGAAGGCTTCCGGATCGGCCACGTGAATAAAAACGGGAATGCCGAGCCGTCCGCATTCGTCCCACACCGGGTCGAGGCGGGCATCGTCAACGGGGAGCAGTTTGCCGCTGGCATCGCGTACGCCCAGGCCAAGTTCTTTCAGCATCTTTACGCCGCGCGCACCGCGCGCCACCGAGTCGTCCACCTGACGAACCATGAGCTGGCTGAAATTCGGGTCGTTAACCTTGCTCCAGTCCATCTGAGTGAACACCATGAAGCGCCCGGGATACGGCTTCACCATGGTATCCACGATCTTCTGGAGTTCGTTGCCCCACTCGCCGGTGAGGATGACGACGGTCTTAATGTTGAGTGCATCCATGCGCGCGATCATCTCTTTCGGGTCGACGCGATCGCCAATGCCGCGCGGATCGTTGGTATGGTTGTGGACGTCGATGACAGGAAACTTCGCGCGCTGGATCGCATGCGTCGCGGTGTGCAACGCAGGCTCAGGATGAAAGTCCTTGAGCAGGATGGTTTTCTTGCTGTCCGCGTCGGCGGCGGGCTTGTAGCCGATGGAGGGTTGCTGCGCGCGTCCGGAGAACGCAGAGAGTAGAACCAGGAAAAGCCCTGAGCGAGAAATCCAGTGTTTCATTTTGCGAACCAGCCTTGGACAACCGAAAATCGACGAATTGACAATATACTACAACTCGAAATAAAACGAAACAAGTCGAAGCATAGCCGGGATGAGCTCGACGGCAGATCGATTGTGGGGCGGACACTCTTGTCCGCCAACTGCGGGCTGCGGAAGTCCTGTGGGCTCTTGATGCCGACGTACTTTCCGAAATCGCCGAGACCCACGTTTCAAAGAACGAAACGTGGGTGCGTGCGGCAGAGAAATCTCCGCGAGTCACCAGGGCGCGGTGTGTACTCTCCACCTCGAAAGACTTCGGCGGAGTCAACGCCCATCCTAATGTCGCACAAAACGCGACGTTAGGATGGCGCACCCTCCGCGTTACCCGGGCCACCCGCCTTACTTCAAATCGCTTGGGCTTCCGACGTTGATCGATGGTTGTTAGCGCAACCAACTCGAACCGCCGTGTACGGACCCGTAAGCACGGTGGTGTGGCAGGGGCGGCGGGTGACCGCCGCCCCTATGCCGTTCAAGTCGGGTCGTGGAACGTAATTCTGCGATCTCGATTGCCGGATTGCTCCTGGATCACGCGCAATTCGGTAGGAACCGAATTACTTTTCGTTTGCCGACAACCCATCCAGAATTGTCGCATCCGCGTGGAAGGTGTAGTGCAGGCTATAATTACGCGCAAAGATGGCTCTAACCTCAGGCATAAAACTCGGACCCTACGAAATCGAGTCTCCCCTGGGAGCCGGCGGAATGGGGGAAGTTTACCGTGCGATGGATACCCGCCTGAATCGCACCGTTGCAATCAAGATCCTCCCTGCGGAAATCTCCTCTGATCCCGATCGAAGCAAACGTCTTCGGCTCGAAGCTCGAGCGCTATCCAGCCTTAACCATCCGAATATTTGTGCGCTTTACGATGTGGGCCGCCAAGATGGCGTGGACTTCCTGGTCATGGAGTATCTGGACGGCAAGACGCTGGCTGATCGATTGACTCGAGGGCCTTTGCCGATCGGAGAGGTCCTGCGTTACGGAATTGAAATTGCCGGAGCGCTGGATAAGGCCCATGGTCAAGGCCTGATTCATCGGGACCTGAAACCGGGGAACGTTATGCTTACGAAGGCGGGAGCAAAGTTGCTCGATTTCGGATTGGTTAAGATGACAGAAACTCCATCCGGTGGCGGTTCTCAGCCAACGGTGTCTATGGCGTTGTCAGAGGAAGGCGCACTCCTAGGCACGCTGCAATATATGTCACCGGAACAGATTGAAGGCAAGGAAGCCGGCCTCCGGAGTGACATTTTTGCTCTTGGTCTGGTGCTTTACGAGATGGTCACGGGGAGGAGGGCGTTTGCCGGAAGCAGCCACGCCGCTACTGCGGCGGCCATTCTGAGTTCTGAACCGCAGCCCATGGGCGTACTGCAGCCTGCGACACCGCGGGCGTTGGAAGGAGTGATAAAGGCTTGCCTAGCCAAGCAACCGGATCAGCGTTGGCAATCTGCTCACGACCTGAGAATCGAACTGAAGTGGATGGAAGAGCGTCTCGCCGAGGGTGTTCCCTCACAAGCCGTGAGTTCGCGTGCGTGGCTCAAGAGGTTGATGGAAGTTGCTGGGATACTGCTTGTGGCAACGGTTATTGCTGCAACTCTGGTAACACACTATCGCAGCGTGCTTCCGCCGCCGAGGGTCGAAGTCATACGTTCCTCGTTGCTTCCACCAGAAAAGTCTGCTTTTCTGCCCTATAACTTTGCGGTCTCCCCGGATGGTAGCCATGTGGCTTTCGTCGCCGTAGGAGCGGACGGCAGGAGTTCGCTGTGGGTGCGGGCCTTGTCCAATACTGCCGCGCAACAACTCAATGGCACCGATGAAGCGACGTTCCCCTTCTGGTCGCCAGAAAACCGCCGCATCGGCTTCTTCGCCGACGGCAAGTTGAAGACCGTGGACGCGGCGGGCGGTGCAGTCGAGATTCTGTGCGACGCCCTCATTGGCCGGGGAGGCACGTGGAACCGCGAGGGAACGATTGTCTTCGCCCCGTTTATTGCTGGGCCGCTTTATCGCATCTCGGCCGATGGGGGCACCGCAACTCCTGTGACCACGGTCCGGAACGGGGCTGGAGGGGAAGCCCATCGCTGGCCTTTTTTTCTGCCTGATGGCAAGCACTTCCTTTACTTCAAAGATTGGAGCGATCCCGCGGACCCTCAAGGCAATGGCATCTACGCAGGCTCGCTTGAGCCGAGTCAGAGCAAACTGATCTCTTCGGAACTGTCCGGCAATGTAGCCTTCGCTTCCGGCAATTTGCTTTACGTCCGTGACCGCAGCCTGATGACGCAATTTTTTAATCCTGACCGGCTTGAGACTTCCGGACCGGCAGTGCCCATTGCCGAGCAGGAATTGGAAAAGGCCCCGGCTTTTTCGCAGTCGGGATTTGCTGTCTCCCAAAACGGTGAGGTAGTCTTTCAATCTGCGGCCGATGCGCCAACGCGACTGGTATGGTTCGATGCCGGCGGCAAGGAGTTGGGGCAGTTATCCGAGGCCGGATACAAAGATCCGTCCTTCTCTCCCGACGGCCGTTACGTAGCGGTATCCTCTGACGACGAACACAACGGCAAGCACTTCATCCGTGTTTATGACCTAGCACGCGGGATCAGCACCCGCCTCACGACTGGTGGGAGCGAAGAATTTCCCACGTGGACGCGAGATGGGAAAGAAATCACCTACGTCGCGGCTGCCGGTAAAAGTTCGGAAATAGAAACGATTGCCGCGGACGGGTCTGCCCCACCACACGCCATCCTAAAAGGCGCGGAAATGTTCCCGAGCAGTTGGTCCGCGGATGGTCACCTGGCCTTCTTGGATTTAGCGAAGGGTCGTCCTTATCTGACCGTCTATTCTTCGAACGACCACAAAGTCACGCAACTTCCTATGGAAGGACCAGAAGCCCAGTTTTCACCTGACGGAAAGTGGATCGCCTGCACCGAATCTGGAAACGGAGTCCATGGCTCGGTTTTTGTCGAACCTTTCCCGGGTCCTGGGGCGCGTGTCCAGATATCGAGCGGTGGCGCGCAACCTCGCTGGAGTCGGGACGGCAAACATATTTTCTACATTGCGCCGGACAGGAAGCTCATGGCGGTCAGCTTCGACTCAGGCAAAGGCTCTGCCAGCGCGCCCCATGTACTTTTTCAGACACGGATCGTCGCCCCTGAATTCGCATTATTTCAGTATGACGTCGCTCCTGATGGACGGTTTCTGATCAACTCGTTTCCCGCGAGCTACTCTTCGCCTTTGACCCTCCTTACCGGCTGGCATTCACTCATGAAGCAACGTTGATCTGGTGTGGGCCCGCCAGGATTTTCTGATTCTCGGCGTTCACTCGTTTACTACGACGACCACGACAAGATCAGGGCCTTCACACACTACGACCTCCGCTACATCGTAGAGCGCGATTGGAGGACCCTTGGTCCCAAACTCGTGGGAAAGATGCACATCACGATGGGCACGCGGGATGACAATCACTTAGAAGTGGGGCGTATGCCTCGGACTACTCGGACGCCTTACGGTTAAAATCCGGGTGCAACCCGAGAAATCTTCGCGAGTCACCAAGGCGCGGGGTGTACTCTCCATCTCGAAAGATTTCGACGGAGCAACGCCCACCCTAACGTCGCACAAAACGCGACGTTAGGATGGGGCACCGGCGCGTCACCGCAGCGGCTGAAGCCGAGTCTGAAACAAGGCAGTTATCGCAGCGGTGAACCGCTGCGCCACCCAAAAGCAAACCCAAGATCGAGTTTTCACCAAACTGTGAAGCCGAGTCTGAAACAAGGCAGTTATCGCAGCGGTGAACCGCTCCACCCCAGCAGGCCAAAACCGGGCCTGCTGGGGACCCCAGCGCTGCGCCACCCAAAAACAACGGCGACGTTAGTGGTGTCGCGGCTGGTTTGGGAAATCCTGTCAAGAGGGCAAAAGTTACGAAACGCGTCCAAGACTATGAAAGTAAGGTGTAAATAAATCGTCCGAAGTTGGCGGGTTTGCCTGGGCGGATTTGATATTCTGGATATATAGAGTCAAGAAACAGGCGTGGCCTTCGGGCTACGCCTTTTCTATTTGGGGCGGATTGATCGGTGCTGGCTGCGGAAAAGTCATTTTGCGCCCGTAAAGAGACCACTGGGGCTAAAGCCCGGGATCAATCTACGCGACTTACGCGGCCCTGAAGGGCCGCTCTTCCACGGTTGTGCACGCATTCATGAGTTTTTCCGCAGCCTGTGAAGTCGTGCCCTCCCACTAAGGGGCTTAGCGGCGCGGCTAGAAGCCGCGCCCTTTCAAAACAGAGTCAAAATCGGAGTTTTTTCGGCAATCTGTGAAGCGGCGCCCTTTCAAAACAGAGTCAAAACCGGAGTGTTTTCCGCAACCTGTGAAGCCGCGCCCTTTCAAAACAGAGTCAAACATCGTGCTGATGGAAATGGGGAAACTTGGAATCAGGCGGTTCGAAGATCCGCGATCCTAAGCAGCGCGGAGAGTGGGCCGAACTTCGGTTCATGGCCAAGGCTATGGAACACGGTTATAAACTCACCAAGCCCTTGGGCGGATTTTCACCGTACGATCTGGTGGTGGACCTGGGTGGCCGGTTCATGAGCGTACAGGTGAAGTCAACGATGTACGAGCGGCGGCGAGTGGACGGCCAGCGTGATGGTTGCTTTGCGATCAGTCTGCGCGCTCACGGACGGCCGAAGTATGGCAGGTTCGACTTTCAGTATCTGGCTGCCTATGTGATCCCGAGAGATGTGTGGTACATCATCCCGTTCGCGATGGTGAGCGGACGACAGGGTATCCAGCTGCGGCCGGACGATCCTCCGGACAATGGGTATGAGAGGTTTCGCGAGGCGTGGAATGTGTTGCGGGAGGTGCCGCCGGCGATCAAGCCGTGGGAGCCTCCGGTTAAGCATGAGCGGTATCGCGTGAAGTCGGATCGAAAGCCGAGGGTGAGAACGAAAAAAAGATAGAGGGCGTCGCAATGAGCGGTGGCGTCCCTACGGGACTCAGTCCTGATTGACGTTCACCCGGCACTCACGTGCCGGGCTTTCACATCCCGCCGCTACGCGGCTGCGGCACTGCGCGAGTGATGCATTTTTTCGGAAGCCTACTAGTTTCGCGCGCCGACGGCTTCCCGCGCGGCGTAGTGGGATTCCACGTAGTCGTCGAGAATCTTGATGAACTCGGCGACGATCTTGTCGCCTTTGAGTGTGGTGAACAGGCGTCCGTCCACGTAGACCGGGGCTTTCGGCTCTTCGAATGTTCCGGGCAGGGAAATGCCGAGGCTGGCGTGTTTCGATTCGCCGGGGCCATTGACTACGCAGCCCATGACCGCGACTTTCATTTCTTCGACTCCGACGTGACTGCTTTTCCAGACGGGCATCTGATCGCGTAGGTAGTTCTGGATTTGCTGGGCCATTTCCTGGAAGAAGGTGCTGGTGGTGCGTCCGCAGCCGGGGCAGGCGGTGACTTGCGGAGTGAAGCTGCGAATCCCCAGCGATTGCAGGATCTGCTGGGCGACGCGAACTTCTTCGGTGCGATCGCCTCCGGGAGCGGGCGTCAGAGAGACGCGGATGGTGTCGCCGATGCCTTCCTGCAACAGGACTGCCAGCGCCGCGCTGGAAGCGACGATGCCTTTGGCGCCCATGCCGGCTTCGGTGAGTCCGAGGTGCAATGGATATTCGCAGCGCGCGGCGAGAGAACGGTATACGTCGATCAAGTCCTGCACGCCGCTGACTTTGGCGCTCAAGATAATCTGATCCGGACGCAGGCCGTCTTCTTCCGCAATTTTCGCGGAGCGGAGCGCGCTCACCACCATCGCTTCCATGGTGACTTCGCGAGCGTCTTTTGGTTCGGCGAGCTTGGAATTTTCGTCCATCATGCGGGTCAGAAGAGACTGATCGAGCGAGCCCCAGTTCACGCCGATCCGAACCGGGCGCTGATACTTCGCTGCCACTTCGATCATGATGCGGAAATTGTCGTCGTTCTTGCGGCCTACGCTGACGTTGCCGGGATTGATGCGGTACTTGGCCAGTCCCTCGGCGCAGCCGGGATATTTCGTCAGCAGAAGATGTCCGTTGTAATGGAAGTCGCCGACGATGGGGACGCGCAAGCCCAGCTTGTCGAGTCCCTCAACGATGTAGGGTACGGCCTTGGCCGCGTCGTCGTTGTTAACGGTCACGCGGACCACTTCACTACCCGCCCGCGCCAGATCGGCCACTTGCTTGATGGTGCCGGGGATGTCCGCGGTGTCGGTGTTGGTCATCGACTGGACCATTATCGGAGCATCGCTGCCGACTCGCACGCCGCCGATGGTGACGGTCACGGATTTTCTGCGTGGTATTTGAGGCATAGGGAAGGTCTAGTTTATCAGGTTGGTGGAGTGGGTCACAGGTCGGGGGTCACCGGTCACGAAAGAGGCAAGGTTTTAGCCAAGGATCTCGCGCGGGCTTCGCGCATTGCGGCGACAGTCTTGGCATTGGGTACTTTGACCTCAAACGGCAGGGCCTTTTCCGCAGCGACTCGTGTCAGCAGCACCCGCACGGCGTCCGATACGGACAGGCCCATGGACGCTAACGTTTTCGTGGCCTGCGCCTTGATTCGGCGGTCAATGCGGACGTGGACCATCTCAGTGGCTGGCATGAAGGTTTCTCATTTGAGATACATTGTATCTCAAAATGGGGGAAGTTGTCTATGCCTGCGGAAAGAGCCAACCGCAGCGGCTCAAGCCGTGTCCAAAGAAGCGTTCTACGGCACGACTGAAGTCATGCCCTTCCCGAAACCATTTGTGAGATAGCCCGATGACTCTCGGGGCCGCCGGCAAGAGCCTGCCCTGAGCGAAGCCGAAGGGTGCCGGCGCTACGGTCGTGGCGCGCGCTGGGTCGCGGCGGTGCTTACTGTGTTCCTGGTAATTGCTTGATGATGTCGTTATAGATCACGGTCACGGCAAAGAGCACGAGGAAGACAAACGCGGCCTGGTAGATGCGTTCTTTGATGCGCAGGCTGATGTCTTTCTGCATCAGGCCTTCAATGAAAAGAAGGAGGATGACGCCGCCGTCGAGAATCGGGATGGGCAATAGATTGAAGACGCCCAGATTCAGGCTGATGATGGCGCTGACGAATAGAAGTGGCGTCCAGCCTTTTTCGCGGGCGGCGCTGCCGACGGCGCTTCCGATGCCGATGGGGCCGTCCACCTGTTTTACGGAGATCTTGCGCTGCACCATCTTCTGCAGTAACTCCAGGATGAGCAGCGAGTTCTTCTTACATTCCAACGCCGATTTTTGAACTGCATCGGGGAAGGACAAGCGCACTACTTTGGTGGGCGCGCTGGCGAGGCCGATCCGGTAGCGTGTTTCGCCGGGAAGCCGTCCGGTAGAGAGCTTGGGCGTAACCCGGAACGTCATGTCCTGGCCGCTGCGTCGAACCACGATATCCAGCGGCTGATCTTTGGTGCGGCTCAACATGTCCACCAGCACGGCGAGAGCGGGAATCTGCTGGCCATTTACCGTGAGGATCTGGTCGCCGACTTTGAGGCCGGCCTTCTCCGCGGGCATCCCGGGTTCAATCATGGTGGCGATGAAGTTGGGCTCTCGGGGGACCCATCCGATATCGCCCATCTGATTGCGGCCAGAGGCTTGAGGAACCAGATTCATTTCGGAGATTGCGCCGTTCCGGCTGATCGCAAATTTCAGGGACTGATTGGGGCTGAGCGCTTCCTTGTAGCCCACCTGTTCCCAGGTCGGGTTCTCAATGTCATCCACGCGAACGATCGTGTCGCCGGCGATGAGTCCAGCGCTGGCCGCCGGGGTATTCGGAAGAATCCATCCGATGACGGCGGGGCCGTCGAAAATTGCGGGATATTCGAAGTGCGCCATGAAGACGCCGGTCCACAGCCCAAAGGCGAGCATGATGTTCATCGCCGGTCCGGCGATGGCGATGATGAAGCGCTGCCATTTGGGATGCGACAGAAATTCAGCTGGGTCGTCGGTGCGTTCGTCCATCGGGTTCTCACCCGACATCTTGACGTAGCCGCCGAGTGGGATGGCACTGATGCGATAGTCGGTGTCTCCCTTGCGGAAACCGAACAGGCGCTTGCCAAAACCGATGGAAAAAACTTCCACCCGAACCTTGAAATATTTAGCGGCCGCGTAATGGCCGAACTCGTGGATCAGAATCATGAATCCCAGCACGATTCCCATCACGAGAACGGTCTGGAGGAATGACAACACTTGAGGCATAAAATTTAGATTACTCCCAATTCTGTTTTACGGAATAGCACGCAAGTGTGAAGTTCGGCCGCTTCGTTGCTTGACAATTCCTTGCGCTATCTGACGGGCTTCGGCGTCCACGGCAAGCACTGTATGGATAGATTCCAGTCGTCCCCCGGGGGTTGCAGCCATTACGTCTTCAATAATCCGCGGGATCTCATCGAAGCCGATTTGCTCGTCCAGAAACGCCGCCACTGCTACCTCATCGGCCGCGTTCAGGGCGATGGTCTTGGCGCCGCCTACCTCCGCCGCCTCGTAAGCCAAACGCAGACAAGGGAATTTACTCATGTCCGGGGGGCAGAAATCGAGATGCCGCAGGTCCATGACCGGGAAGCGCAGGTTCGATGGGACACGCTCCGGATACGTCAACGCATACAAAATGGGCAACCGCATGTCCGTCACAGAAAACTGAGCAAGAATGCTGCCATCGACAAATTCGACCATGGAATGGATCGTAGATTGTGGATGCACAAGGACTTGCACCTGACTGGGAGGCACATGGAACAGCCGGCAGGCCTCGATCACCTCGAACCCCTTATTCATCAATGTGGCAGAGTCGATGGTGATCCTCTTGCCCATTTTCCAGGTGGGATGATTCAGGGCTTGTTGCACCGTAATTGAGGCAAATTCGGACTGCGGAGTCTTCAGGAATGGTCCGCCGGAGGCGGTGAGCCAGATTTGCTGGACTTCCTCCATCCGGCCGCCCCGCAGACACTGATGGACGGCGTTATGTTCGCTGTCGATCGGGAGCAGCGGCTTGCCCTGCTTGCGCGCCTCGGCGACGATTAGCTCCCCGGCGACTACCAGACACTCTTTGTTGGCCAGTCCGACGGTCTTGCCGGCGCGGACCGCTTCGTAAGTCGCTTCGAGGCCGGAGACACCGACAATGGCGCTGACCACGAAATCCACTTCGGGATGGGTGGCCACGCGGACGGTGCCGGCGGCGCCGTGAACGACTTCAATTTCTTCGTGGCCGGCAGCGCATAGCTTGGTCCGCGCGGTCTCCGCGTCGCGCTCGCTGGCCAGCGACAAAACTCGCGGCTTCCAGTGCAGGGCCTGTTCCAGCGCAGCCTCGACATTGCTGCCGGCGGCCAAGGTGGCGACCTGGAAGCGATCGGGATAGCTCTCGACTACGCTCAGGGTGCTTCGTCCGATGGAGCCGGTGGAACCGAGAATGGCGATGCGTTTCATGCGGGGCTTCTATTCTAAGGGAATTCGCAGGGCTATGGCGGGAGTGGGGAATCGAAAGCAAAACTTTGAACCACGGGGAGCACAGGCGGCATCTTACGGCTGTCGTGGCGAGCGTCCTGCCGCCACTGGCGAAGGTAACTCCAGTTCCGATGGGGGGCAGGACGAGTCTTTGTCGCCGCTGGGGTGCCGTCCCTGCGGGACTCACACCCTCCCACTCTCGCCTTCCCGGCACTGCCGAGTGTGGGTGAGAACTCTTCTTTCGCCCCGCTGGGGCTCCGTCGATTTCCACTTCACCCACGGCTTACGCCGTGGGCTGTATTCTTGCGCCGCTTCGCGGCTGTGAAACCGTACCTTCCGTTGTACCGCAACTCGGCAATTCGAGTTCTCACCCAGACTCCGCTCTGCGGGGCTTTCCTATTCCGCCGCTTCGCGGCTGGGGCGTGGTTGGTTTCCAGTGTCTCTCGCAACCGCAAACTTACGACACGGACTCCTTGCGGGACGCACACTAAACACTGAGTCCGATGTGTCGGCGGGACGCCGCCACGACAGCCGGCAAGATGCCGGCGCTACGGTTGTGCTGTCAACAGCGCTGCTGTGCCCTGGCAGGATAGCCTCCGATCGAATGCATGGCTGCTAATATCTATGCCCGGGCGATAGGCCGAGGCTTGATGTTAGCCACCGACTGCTTGTAATGTGTTGCGAATCGCTCAGTGCGCACAGCGAACCCAACGAAGAGGACAGCACTCATGAAATCCGTAGAGTTCCTGGCATTACTCCTGTTGACGGTCAGCGTTTGGGGTCAAGCGCAACCACCGTCTCCGGTGGTCTCGCCTGAAGCCCATTCCGATAAGAGCGTGACCTTCCGTCTGCAAGCTCCAAATGCGAAAGTCGTTGAGCTAAATCTGGAGGGTGTTCCGGCCGCCCCCATGCAGAAAGACGACGCCGGGGTCTGGAGCGTGACCACAGCGCCGCTGACGCCGGACTTCTACGGCTACACCTTTATGGTCGACGGCGTGGATTTGATTGACCCGTCGAACTGGAGGGTGATTCCGAACCTGATCAACAGGGGGAGCGCGGTGTACGTCCCCGGACCGGCGACGCTGCCGTGGGAAGTGAATGATGTGCCGCATGGCTCAATCCATCATCACTTTTATCGATCAACCGTGGCCAGCGACGATCGGGATTTCTACGTCTACACGCCTCCCGGTTACGATCCAGCGAGCAAGAAAACCTATCCAGTCCTGTATCTTCTGCACGGCTTCAGCGATGATGCCAGCGGCTGGACTGCGGTGGGGCACGCCAACGTGATTTTCGACAACCTGATTGCGCAGGGGAAGGCCAAGCCGATGATCGTGGTGATGCCGCTCGGCTACGGCACCATGGAAATGGTGCGGCATGGCTGGGGCGTGTGGGACAAAGCCGAATTGCGCGAGCGCAACTTCACCAAGTTCAGCGAAGCGCTGCTTACCGAGGTCATGCCACGGGTGGAGAGCGAGTACCGCATCACAAAGGAGCGGGACGCTCGCGCGATCGCGGGACTCTCCATGGGCGGCTCGGAATCGTTGCTGACTGGACTCAACAACCTCGACAAGTTTGCCTGGGTGGGCGCGTTCAGTTCGGGCGGCCTCCCAGGAGATTATTCGACGGACTTCCCGTCACTCGACGCCAAAGCGAATCAGCAACTGCGCCTGCTTTGGATCGCCTGCGGCACCGAGGACCAGCTGATCAAGAGCAACCGCGGACTGCGGGAATGGCTCAAGACGAAAGGCGTGCAGCACACCGACATCGAAACCGCGGGCGCTCACACCTGGATGGTGTGGCGGCGCAACCTGGCTGAGTTTGCTGGGTTGCTGTTCCGGTAACGCTCGATTGGCGGGAGGATGAATGGTGCGCCTTGAGAGATTCGAACTCTCGACCTTTTGGCTCGTAGTTGTAGATGCCAGCTATTTTTGAAAAACACCTACGCTGGAGGAGAAGTTCCTAGTGACTGATGATGAACGCTACACAGTATTGAATTCGGAACTCGGTACCATCTACGAGGAGGTCCAGGACCTTCGCGTAAAGCAGCATATCTTCTGGGAGGTTCAGGAGATCGTCCGCGCCAACTCGAACATAAACGTGCCCAATGAATTCTATACTTGCCTTGAAGAGACCTACGCCGCCTCAATGTCGGCGGCGATTCGTCGGCAGATCGATGCCACCAAGGATACTATTTCGTTCCTTCGTTTCCTCCAAGCCGTGGAGCAGCAGCCTACGGTCGTGACGCGAAAACGATACAGGAAGTTTTCCACCAAATTGTCGGAGGACGAGATGAACGCCCATTTCGATCTGCTTGTTGGAGCGGGAAATAACAACCTAGCCAAGCCAGCGGTGCAATGCGATATTCAGGCATTAAGAGACAAGACCGATGCACTGAAAGACTATGCCAATTCTTTGGTCACGCATCGCGCCAAGAATCTAATACCGCAAAAAGCCTTCGGCCCAAACCACCCCGCCGCTGGTCTGGCCTCGTTTCGCGATATCGACGCAGCAATCGAGGGATTGGAAGTACTTCTGAAAAAATACTTGAACCTCTTCCGCTTTTCTGTAGTCTCAGGCACCCTTCTTCCTGTAGTCATAGACAACTGGAAGTCGATCTTTCGCGTACCGTGGATTCCAAACCTCGATGCAAAAACTTCGCGTTCTACTTCCTCATTGCCTTCGCGAGTTGGTCCATAGCGCGGTTAAGCGGCCACGAGAATCCACAAACTTCACTCGTCGACCAAATCGGTGTATCTGATTCGGCGGGAGCTTTCCCGCCCCTGAAGACCTTCACTTCGTCGCCTAAGCAGATCACATCGTGCGCAACCGCGGTTGTTGTCTGGCCATAGGTAGTTGCGCTTGCTGTTGCACCACGGTTCGCGTTGAACTCCGT
Organism: Acidobacteriota bacterium; assembly: GCA_043734305.1. GTDB lineage: Bacteria > Acidobacteriota > Terriglobia > Terriglobales > Acidobacteriaceae > Acidiflorens. Next base: position 20,452 of record JAYTFO010000232.1, read on the forward strand.
GGCAATGAGAACGATGTCCGCATCAGCAGGTTCTGTTACCAGTTCTAACTTCTGTTTAGCGAGTTTCTCAGTAATTTGTTTCTTCGCCCGTGCAAAGTCTGGTCTATAGGGAGCAGCAGCCGGAGGCCCAAGATTTATGAACACGGCAACTTTTTTCGCAGTCTTAAGAGCCTGGGTTTCATCAACTGCCATGTTTCGGAGTTGCCCGGCACAACTGCTGGCGAGGATTGCTGCGAGCAGGAAGGGTTCTATGCGGTGCGCCATACAGGGGGAGCATACCAAAAATGGTAGTCCGCGAAGGGTAACTCCTCATCCAAAAGATGGGCTGAAAATGGTGCGCCCTTACTCGACGTGGCGCAATCTGGCTGACTTCGCTTCGCTGCTGTTTCGGTAAGCAAAGAAAAGGCCGGGGCCCCGCAGCAGGCTACGGAAAAAGTCATACCCACGAAGAAGAAGCCGCGCCGGGGCTAAAGCCCTGCACAATCTAATCGACTTACGCGGCCCTGAAGGGCCGCTCTTCCACGGTTGCGGATGCATTCCTGAGTTTTTCAGCCTACTTGGCCCTTACTGCATCAACCGCCAAGCACTCCAAGCCCAAACCATCGGCACTGCGAACAACATCGCGTCAATGCGGTCGAGCATTCCACCGTGTCCGGGCAGGATCGCTCCCGAATCTTTGACTCCCGCCCCGCGCTTGAGCAGCGACTCAACCAGGTCGCCCAACTGCGCGGCGATGTTCACGATTGCGGAAAGCACAACAATCACGAGCAACGGCGGCTGCTGCAATCCGAACATGCCGTCGCGCCGTTCGATCAATCCCGATTGAAGAAAGAAAGTGCTGATCGTGGCTCCGTGCTGAAACCACAATGTGCCGATCACTACGCTGGCCACGACTGACGCGGCCGCGCCTTCCCAGGTTTTCTTCGGACTGATTTCGGGTGACATGCGATGCCGTCCGATTGCTTTGCCGACGAAGTACGCGAAGATGTCTCCTGACCACACCACCAGCAGCGTGTAGACAACTAAGATCGCGCCCGCCGGTTGCTGCCGGATTTGCACCAGCAAAGCCATGGGAATCGCGATATAGGCGAACGCAAACGACGAAGCCGCAGCCGCAGGATATCCCGTGGCCAAATCGGTGCGTCGCATCGCGATGGTCAGAAAGATGAAGGGTGCGAGGGCCGATGCCAGCGCAAGTCCATAAATCATGGACGTAGTTTCGACCAAAGGAACCCGATTCGCAGTAGCAGCAATCACGAAAAGAAAAAACAGAACGACGTAGCCATACGT
>JAYTFO010000233.1:0-8887 GCA_043734305.1 Acidobacteriota bacterium
GGTAGTGCCGCCAGATTTCCGCTGACTCGCAGACTGTCGTTGAGAGGAGCCTTGCGGGCAACCGTGACGGTCACCTCCGGGACGGCCGATGCTTCCGGGCCAGGATCTTTCTTGCTGCAACCCGACAGCGACAGAGCCGCTAGAAGCACCAAAAATAGCCCTGCCCGCCAGCGAAGTGTGTTCTTAGTCAAGCGACGCTCCCACCACTTCCTCCAGAACCGCAAATGAGCTTTGCACGGCAAACAAACTGTCCAGGTAAGTCTTGCGCGTCTCATTCAATCTGCGCTGCGCGTCGATCAAGGTCAGCAGACTACTCTTGCCGGATCGATAGCTGTCCTCCGCCATTTCTTCGAGCTTCACGGTCTGGGGCACGATGCGTTGCCCGTACTGGTTGCTCTGTCCGGCCTTCGCCGCATAGTCGTAGTAGGCCGCGATCACCTGCACGGACGCGTTCGTTCGCTGCGCCTGCAATGATAGCCGGAGAAGTTCGAGCTTGGCAGTCGATTGCGCTACTTCTCCCTGTCCGCGATTGAATATCGGCAGCGCGACCGCAATCTGCCCGCGCGGACCGACATTGAAGTCCGGCGGCGAGTTTAGATCAACTCCCGCCTGCAGGTCCACATTGGGGATGCGCAGAGCCTTCGCCAAAGTTAGACGGCGCTCTTCCGTCGCCAAATCCTGCGTCGTCCTCAGTATGTCCGCATTCGAGCCCAAAGCCTTTTCGCTCAGAGCGACAAGCGTCTCCGCCGTGGGAAGTTCTTGCAGGCGGCCTTGAAGGTTCAACGCCCGATCCAGAGGACGATTCAACAAAGCCGCAAGCTGCGCGTCGGCAATCTTCTGCGTCTCCCGCGCCGTTTCGTAATCCGCAGTCGATCGCGCCGCTTCCACCTCTGCCTGGATCACTTCCAGTTGCGCGACGTCTCCAGATTCGAAGCGTTGCCGGACGATGTTCGCGATGCGGGTTGCCAAGTCAAGCGTCGTCTTGGATTGATCGGATTGAGCTCGCGTGAGAAGAACGCGATAGAAGGCGTCGCGCGTGCGATGGCGAATCTGCCGCGACAGCACCGTGATATCGATCTCCGTCGTCTTCTGTTCTTCCTGGGCCAATGCCCTGCGCTTGCCGCGCTGACCGCCGATTTCGATGGGCTGATCCCATAACACACTCTCGTGAGGCAAATCGCGGGCGGCGGCAAAGCTGACGATTGGATTGGGACTTTGGCCCGCGATCTTCAGACCAGCCAACGCGACCGCGCGCTGCTGACGCGCCGCCCGGAGCTCGAGGTTTCCCGCTTCCGCAGCCGCCAACGCCTGATGCAAATCGAGCGCTGTGTCTTGCGCCGCAGCCGTGCCGATCAGCAATAGACCAATCAAGAATCGAAGGACCATAGAAAGTCGCATGCGCATGGCCGTAACGCTACATTGTATTGTGTAACAATCTGGAGACGCCTTTCAATGTAGCAGAGGGTGAGTCCTCGCTTTACAATAAACGCATGGCAGACCCACTGATCATCGCAGGCCGCGAGTTTCGCTCCCGGCTGATTGTCGGTACCGGCAAGTATCGCTCCTTCCAGGAAAATGCCCGCGCCCTTGAGGCCAGCGGTGCCGACATGGTAACCGTCGCGGTCCGGCGCGTGAACCTCGATCGCAGTAAGGAATCGCTGCTCGACTATATCGATCCGAAGAAATATTTTCTCCTGCCCAACACCGCCGGCTGCTACACCGCCGACGAAACCATCCGCACCGCACGCCTGGCCCGCGAAGTAGGGCTCTCCGACTGGGTCAAGCTGGAAGTGATCGGCGATCAGGCGACGCTCTTCCCCGACGTGCAAGCCACACTCGAAGCAACGGTCGTGCTTGTGAAAGAAGGATTCACCGTGCTTGCCTACACGTCGGACGACATCGTGTTCGCCAAGCGCCTGGTCGATGCCGGAGCCTCCGCCGTAATGCCGTTGGGCGCGCCTATCGGCAGCGGACTCGGAATTCAGAATGCCGTGAACCTCCGCATCCTCCGCGAACTGATCACGGGCGTCCCGCTGATTGTGGATGCAGGAGTGGGCACCGCTTCCGACGCCGCGATTGCCATGGAACTGGGCTATGACGCCGTCCTGATGAATACCGGGATTGCCGCCGCTCAAGAGCCGGTCCTGATGGCCGAGGCCATGAAGAATGCCGTGCTCGCCGGCCGCCAAGCTTATTTAGCCGGACGCATGCCGCGAAAGCTCTACGCCACCGCCAGTTCGCCGTTAGAGGGAGTCGTCCGCTAGGGTCTGGACTTCCCTGCCCCACTCAACGATGTCCATCGAGCGTCACTTTGCGCTGCGGCGCGACCAATGGGACAATATAGCCATGCGAAATTTCACTACGGCGGTACCGATATTGGCGGTCGGAATCATGCTGCTTGGGACTGCCCAGGCGCAGGACACTCCACCCGCGAAGACTGAACCAGCACCCGCAACCAAGGCGCAGACAGCTCCGGCCGCAACCACACCGAAAGCGGCGGGAACGAAGGCTGCTCCAGCCAGGACTCCTGCGAAGACCACCGCATCGACCGCGGGCAAGGCCGCCGGCGCGACCACCCTGAAGACATCCAAAGAAAAATTCAGCTATGCCCTGGGGATGAATTGGGGCTCGAACCTCCGCAAGCAGTCCGTTGAAGTGGACCCGAACCTGGTGGCGCAGGGCCTGAAAGCTGCCCTGGCGGGCGGCAAGACCTTGCTGACGCAAGAGCAGGCGAAGGCAGCGCTGACGGAAGCGCAGAACGCAATACAGAAAAAACATCAGGAGACAATGCAAGTGGCCGGCGAAGCTAATAAAAAAGAAGGCGATGCGTTTCTGGCAGCAAACAAGAGTAAGGAAGGCGTGGTCGCGCTTCCCAGCGGACTGCAATACAAGATCATGAAAGCTGGCACGGGGCCAAAGCCGACCGCCAGCGATTCCGTGGTGTGCAATTACCGCGGAACCCTCATCAACGGAACGGAATTCGACAGCTCCTACAAACGCGGTCAACCGGCCACGTTTCCTGTCGGCGGAGTGATCAAGGGCTGGACCGAAGCGCTGCAACTGATGCCGGTGGGATCGAAGTGGCAACTGTTCATTCCGGGGTCGCTTGCCTATGGAGAGCGGGGCGCGGGCGGAGACATTGGTCCGAACGCCACGCTGATTTTCGAAGTCGAGTTGATGTCGATTCAGGAAAAAGCCAAGACCGAAGACAAAAAGTAGTCGGCATCCAGGAAGTCCTGTCAGACGCAAAAGTGCCGCCAGCTAAACCCTGGCGGCATTTGTCTGTCTCGGCCCAGAATCTTGAATGTAGCGCCGCCGTCCCGGCGGCTGTCGTGGCGGCGTCCCGCCACCACATCGAGGCGAGACGCCCTCTCAGCCGGCAAGATGCCGGCGCTACAGGTTCAGCGGGCTTACGGGTTCACCCAAATACTCGTCGCCGCGCTGTTGTTCGTTGGGTCTCGGTCCGGAGTACTCAAGCGAACCCCGGCAGTCGCCTGCGTCCATCCCGAGACCGTGGGTAGCACAGTGATAGTCACTGTCTTTCCTGTACCAGGGCTCATTTGACCGAGCTTGCACGTGACCAGCGTGCCGTGGGTGCATCCTCTGGTCGCGGAGACGAACGTCGTGCCCTTCGGCAACGCCAATACGGCGAACACGTCGCGCGCGTCGTCGTCCTGGATGTTCGTCACGGTCACGTTGTAGACGAGTGCCTCGCCAACTTTTCCAGGGTTGGTGGAGGTCATCGTGACCAGCATCTCGGTCAGTCCGACTCCCGTAATCGTGCTGGTGACGAAGGCGTCGACATCGGTGAAGCCAGCCGCGGACGCGACCGCGGTGACATCCTGCGGTGCGGTGTCGGTGGGATGGATGGCGACAACAAAGTCATGCGACTGGGTGGGGCCAAGGTTCGCAAACGTGCAGACCGCCGTCAAATGGGACGGTGTGTAAGTAAAGAGGCAGCCGCCGCTGGGCGGAGGGGAGATGGGGAGTTCGAAGAGCGGCATGGTGTACGTGACGGTAACCACCGGCATGTTGAAAGCGCCGATGTTGCCCACGCTCGCGGTGTACGTTTGTTCGCCGTTGGGATCGGCGCCGAGTGCGAGCTCGATGGTGAGGCCGGTCTGGGCGTGGGCCGCAGCCGCCGTGAGCAGGGTGAGTGTGAGTACGGTGAGTGCAAGGACCGACCGTCTGGCAATTGAGCGAAGCATAGTTCCTCCTGAAGTCTAGTTGTGCGCTTGCGCGCGGAAACGTTTCATTAGGGAAACCGTGGAAACCTGGCAAAACTTTGGTCGAGCGGTTTTACGCCGTTTTCCCTATGCCTGACTAAGCGCAAAACTGGGCCGGACTGGCTCATCAAAGGAAGAAATAATTTCGAATGGCTCGGAGGCGATTGGGGAAATCGCAAATATGCGGCATACGAACCGCGTTAAAGCCTGACTTTTCTGGAGTTGGAACGCTGCCACCGGCCCGGGTGCAGCGCGAGGAGGTTCTGGCTAACTGCTAAGTGCCAGGTGCTAAATGCTAAATGCCAAGTGCGCCCTTCTACAGCGGTAGCCATACCCCAATTCCCTTCTCCATCGCCCGCTGATAGATCAACGGCGCCGTTGCCATGTCGTCAAGAGCAAGTCCTAGATTGCACCCAATCGTGCGTTCATTCGGTTTCTGACGGCCGGGCTTCCGCCCGGTCACTAATTCGCCCAGGTCCGCGTGAATGGAAGGAATGTCCTGGAAGTATCCGAGGTCGCGGTAGTGGTGAAGTTGCGGGACGTCGTCGGTGCAGAACTTGTCGACTTCGTGGAGAGCGGCGGGATGCCAATAAGAATCGAAATCCACCAGCGATGCGAAAGCGCCTTCCCGGAGCCATCCTCGCTGGATGGTCGCATGCGGTTTCCGAAGGATGGGGCCGGCTGTGACTATCATGTCGCTGTTGACGACAGCCTCCTTCGGGTCGGTCACGGCGATAGCTTCAACTCCCAGTTGCGAAGACATCTCCTGCGCGTAGCGAACCGCGCGATCGGCGTGCGTGTCGTAGGCACAGACTTTCTTCAACGGGAACAGAACCTTCAGCGCTTCCAGGTTGCTCCGTCCCTGCACACCGCAGCCCAGAATCCCGACTGTCGCCGAGTCTGGCCGCGCCAGATACTTCGCGGAGAGCGCAGTCGCGGCGCCGGTGCGCTGGCCGGTGATCCAGGTGGCGTCCATTAACGCGATGGGGATTCCGGTTTCGTAGTCGTTGAGAATGAGCAGCCCACTGATGTAGGGCAACCCGCGCTTGCTGTTCTCGGGATAGCCGCCCACCCACTTGATGCCAGCGGCCTTTTGCGCGGGGATGGCGGCCGGCATGGCATGGATGAAGGCGTCGGGCGAAGGGTGAACGCCGATCTTGGGCGGCATCTCGACCCGACCCTCGCCCTTTTCGCGGAACATGCGATCGAGCGCGACGATGATCTCCGCCATAGTAAGGCCCACCGCAGCCACGTCGGCTCGCGAAAGATAGAGAAGTTCCCTGCCCAGTCGATCGTTCATTTTCATTCTATGATTTGCCGGTTGCACCGCCGAGACGCCGAGAGCGCAGAGTAAAGGCGGGGAAAAACTTTCTCTGCGGTCGGTGAGACTGAGTTGGGAGCGAACCCCTTCGCCGTCCGTACTCCGCGTTCTCGGCGTCTCGGCGGTGCAATGATTTTATTTCTTTGCGGCTTTCCTTTCCGCCAGTGCTGCTGCTTCGTCGATCACCTTCGCGACGCGACGCGCCCGTGAGGCCGGAGTGCGGTAATAGAAAATGGCCAGCAACTGTCCCCGACGGCGCGAGTCGGACATCTGCTCCCAACCATCGCGCGCACGAGGATTCCGGGCAAAAGCAAGTTGCATCGTCGGCGGCAGTTCTTCTTCCGCCTCCATGGTGGACATCAACTGTTCAGCAACCTGCTCCGAGCGCCGCACGCGCGCGTCTGCACTCTTCACATCGCTGACCCAGTCAGCAATCCACTTGCGAGTAGAGTAGTTCAGAGTGTCAAACCAGCGCAGAAGCAAGCGGTCTTCGGCGAGTATGCGCTTCAATTCTGGCGGCGTAGTCACCGTCCGTTCTTCGGTGTCAGGCTCCAGACGAAACCGAGCCACCGCCCCGGCAACGGCGTGCGCACCTTTTTGCATGCGCTTGTTGATCAACAGAAAGTGCCTGCCCTCGCGCGTCGGGAAAAGTGAAGTCCGAAATGCAAAACCGTTGATTTCTCCTTTGACCTTGAGACGTCCGCGGCTGCCCCACACGCCGGCAGCGTCAAACGGCAAGTAGGCGACCACCCACCCCAACCCCGAGCGCAAGTGTTCGAGAGGCGCAGAATACGACTTAACAACGGACTTCGTTTTCTTGGCAGCTTTGGCCATGGCTTGCACGAACCGTGAAATTCTAATATGAAATCGATATTCTTGATTTCGTACGGGACATTTGCGAGGGACGAAACTCCCACATGACCGCCTATCGCCGGCGCATTCCCAGTGGGGAAGCAGGAGCGCTTGGCACGACATCTTTCGCATCCAGTTTGCGTTTCAGAGTTAGACTCTAGAAGGAGTCTGTGTCATGCGTGAGGCTCTCGATTGCAGTGCGGTCGCAATCGCTTGCGGCAGCACGAGAAAGTGGAGCCTCCCAAGCACTAGCCGCGAAGCGGCGGAATAAGAAAGCCCGGCACGGTAGTGCCGGGTAGGAAAAATGGTGAGTGTGAGTCCCGCAAGGGACGGCACCTCGGCTGCGACACAGATTCCTAGTAGGACTCGGAGAACGCCAGTGGTTTGTCCGAAATGCGGTGAGGTTAATTCGAGCAACTTCTTGTTCTGCGGGATGTGCGGGACGATTCTCGATCCCGTTCGGAGAGCAACCCCCGCCGCGCCGCCTCTATCGCCTCCGCCGCCGCGCGCCGTGGAGAGCCAACCCGCACTGAACAATCCCGTCACACCACCACCCCCGGCACCACCCGTGAAACCGCCGGTAGCGCCCACACCCGTGGCCAGCGCACCCGTCCCATCCATCGGCGGCCCTTCCCTGCTTGGACTCGATCAAGCGAATCCGTCCCCTAATGTGGATGCTTTTCGCGATCAAGCTTTTGCTGGACTGGCTTCGTATGGCCGCCCCCAGGAGCAGAGAAGCGCCGGCAGAGTCCTGCTGATGATCGCGCTGATCGCGGCCCTTGCCGGAGCGGGCTGGTGGACCTACAAAAACTATATCGCTGTTGCCGACAGTGGGAAGACGGTCGCAACCGCTCCGGTTCGTGAGGCCATCAGCACACCTCCACAAGATCCTGCGTCGAAGCAAAGCGAAAAGAACGCCGTGGAAAAGGATGACGCGAAAGCTACTCCGGCGCCTGCTGCGGACGCTCCGCCGGAAAATACGAACGCCGCCCCGGCAATCACACCGCCAGTCGAAAATCCGGCACCTGTTGCAGCCAAACAATCTGCCAAGCCCGAAGGCGAGAAGATCCAGAAACCGATCGCTCCAGCGCCGCTCCCCGCCCGGCACGAAGTCAGCGCGACGCGGTTACCCGCACCCCAGGCCACCCCGGCAACGGATTCCGGCGATGCACTCTTCCGCCGCGGCGAGGCCTACCTCTACGGACGCCACGGAACCGAGGACTGCGCGAACGCGCTCAAGTTTTTGAAAATGGCCTCGGACAAACAACACGCCAAGGCGCGCAGCATGATGGGAACCATGTATGCCACCGGACACTGCGTGTCCCACGACTTGCCCAGTTCCTATCGATGGTTTGCGCTGGCGCTACGAGTGGATCCGAATAATGTAATTCTGGAAAAAGACCTGAGCGCAGTGTGGAATCAGATGACGCCGCCAGAACGGCAACTAGCGACCAAGAGCTATTGAATCATTGAGTGATTGATTCATCAAAATCATTCCGCCATAGAAAAATGACTCAATCACTCAATGTCTCAATGCTTCAATCGCTTCACTCGGCCGGAACCAAGTTCAGAGCCTTCTTGATCGTTCCCCGCTCCGTCATGATTTTCTGCTGGAGCAGCGTGATGGCGTAGATGAGTTGCTCCGGACGCGGCGGGCATCCCGGAACATAAATATCGACCGGGATTACCTGGTTGACGCTTTGCACGAGTGCATAATTATTGAACACCCCGCCGGACGTCGCACACGCCCCCATCGAGATAACCCACTTCGGCTCCGGCATCTGTTCCCAAAGCTGTCGGATCACCGGGGCCATTTTTTGGGAGACGCGCCCTGCAATAATCATCAGGTCCGACTGGCGGGGCGAAGGACGAAACACTTCCGCGCCGAAGCGCGCAATATCAAAACGCGAGGCACCCATCGACATCATCTCGATCGCGCAACAGGCCAAGCCAAACGTCATTGGCCAGATCGAATTCTTGCGCATCCAGTTGACGGCGGAATCAAGCGTCGTCAGAACGATGCCTTCGGGAACGGCATCGCCGAAAGTCAGTTCCTTGACAATCTTCTTGCCGTTTTCAATATCAACGTAGGGGCCGTAGCTGATCTCTCGCGCCATGGATATATCTTAACAAACCGCCCGCTCACTGCTGACGAAATTCATGGTAGAGACGCCGACAATGATTTCTACAAACACGAGAGCCAGTCTCTCTCGGCGTTCTCCGCGTCTCGGCGGTGAAAGCCCTACGGATTCAGCACAATCTTCCCAAACATCTGGCTCTTTTCCATATATTCGTGAGCGAGTCGAATGTCCTTCAGTTTGAACGTATGGTCGATCACGGGCTTTAGCCGTCCCGCGAACACGTGCCCGAGCACTTCGTTCAGTTCGCTCATCGTCCCCATGAAAGAACCGAGCAGCGAAAGCTGCCGCGAAAATAGAAAACGTAAATCGACATCGGCTTTCGGTCCGGTCGTGGCGCCGCAGGTCAC
>JAYTFO010000234.1:0-2195 GCA_043734305.1 Acidobacteriota bacterium
CCTTCACCCGCCGATAATTCTCGTCCAGCGCTGGTTGTAGCAGACAGAGAGCAGCCAAGCGACGCGCCATTGCCGTCACTTCCCGAGCTTCGTCGGTCGTCACAGCGCGGCTCAGGATCTGAAGCTCCCGGTAGCTCAGCCACTTCTTCATCACCTGATAGCCGCCGATGTAGAACTCCCACACCTGCGCCGGGACGTTCTTCCATGCCACATTGTCGTTGAGGTAAATGTCGAACGTGGTTTCTCCAAGCCGCTGCAATGTTTCCAATTCCGACACACCCAGCGCCTTCGCGCCTGTCAGCAGCGCCTCGCGTTCGTCTTTCGTGTACTCGCGCTCGATGGCCTTGCCACGTCCGGGCATGGTGACGCCGTCTTTGCCCGCGTGCGCCCAGCCCGCTGTGATCTTCAAATCTTCCTGCACGTTCAACACTTTGCCGCCAATTTTTTCCAGCCTGCCCAGCAGCCGCAACTCACCGCGGACGGCGCCGCTGGTGACTCCAGCCACTCCGGATTCCGTATCCAACAGCGCAGCCACCTGTCGACCTAACTCGGCGGAGGACAGCAGCAGCGGCAGGGTGTTGGGTAGCGGGATGCGCGGCCAGTCTTGCTGGACACCGTCCGCGTTGTCGCGCAAGTAAATCGTCGCGTACGGAATTGCTAATGCGTGCCGCCAGATGAGCACGGCCGCGTCAGTTGTGGCGTCGTCAGGATCGGGCACCCCTATCTTCTTCAAATACGCTAATGATCGTTCCGAAAGGTTGGCCAACGGGCCAGCAGGTATATCCTCACGTGCTTCGATCGTGATCTGGTCACTGTCATCATTACGCTCGATGTGACGGATGCGAAAAGGAATGGCAACTGCATCGGGTGTGATGTAGTGATCATCGCTCAGCAGACTTGTAAAACTGACCGGAAAGCCCTCCGGTGTGGCGGTGCATCGCATCCTGGTTAGCAAGAATCCGTTGCCCGGAAATACCTGCGGCCAAAGCGCGGGACGCGGCTCGTTCCAGATTGGCCGTACGCCGGTGTACTAACACCAACGAGTGTCAAGAGGCCGCACGGCGTACCGTACCGTGCGGCTGTCTTGAAACTGCTCGGCACGCAATAACTTTTCCCGCGCCTTTTCCGGATCGAATCTTGCCTGGGGCTGCGTGAGCACTTGGCTCTGCAATACGTACGCTCCCCAATCTAGCCTGCGGTCCAAGTAGACGCGCATTCTGCTCTGGAGCGCGGACCTATCCATGTCGACGAGCGCGCCGCCGCGCTTTTCCATGAGCCCATTGCTGGGCGGCTCGGCACATAGCTCAACGATGCGCGGCCATTTGCGGTAGTGCGCAGCCACCGTTTCTGGACGGAACGAATAGCGATTCTCTTTCGTCGGCTCGGCGGTTTGATAGTGCGTGTCGAAGGCGGGATCTCGCAATGAGTCCAACAATTGAACCCGACGATCCGCTGCCTTCGCGGCGTCTAACGTATCCCGGAATAGAACGCTGGCTTCGCCCTGCTTGCCAGTCTTAACCGCAAGAGTCGTAGCAACTCCCTGCTGAATACCAGCCGAAAAACCTTGGACGGCAAATACAGTCTCGCTAGTGCGACCGTCAGGCGCATACTCCGAAATCTTGCGGTTTCCGTGCAGATTTTCTATCCACACTCTGTTGAAGGACTTCAGAAAATGTTGGCGAAGCACCACGTAGGACGGCTCGCTAACCCAAGACATGTTCGAGATGTAGCAAACCACACCCTTCCCAGTTTTCTCCGCGATGCGGCGCTCAGCCAGTCGAAAGAAGCGAACGTAGAGGTCATCAAGATTAAATTTCTTGATGCCCCATTCGGAAATCAGTCCCTCTTTGTACGGCTCAACCAGTCCATCTTCTTCGGTGGGGCTTACGCCCGCAAAAGCGTTGTAAGGCGGATTGCCCAGGATGACCAGAATCGGTTTATCGCGCTTGATCTGGTCAGCCTCTTCGCGCTCCTGCTCGAACTCTTCGAAAGGCAGGCGGGCTTTGGTTTTGTCGGGCGGCTCCCATCCGGTGAGCGCGTTGGTCAGATAGACGGCGACGCGTTCGCGGTCCTTGGTCTTACCTTTCCCTTTTTCCAGCAGCGGCGCATTGCTTTTCTGCAAGAGCAGGCCTAATTGCAGGTGCGCAATCACAAACGGGGCGGGTAAGATTTCGAATCCGAAAACGCGGTCCATG
>JAYTFO010000235.1:0-12858 GCA_043734305.1 Acidobacteriota bacterium
GGACGCGCCGTCGCCCGTCAACTCGCGCAGTACGATATCGGACAGACCGTGGTCATCGCCGAGAACGCCTGCGTAGCCGTCGAAGCGATGGAAGGCACCGACGCAACCATCGCCCGCGCTGGCGACCTGATGCGCTCGCTCGAAGGCGATGCCTCAACTCTCAGCCGTGCGTTGACCGTCGTCAAGATTGCAAAACCCAATCAGGATATGCGCTTCGATGTCCCCGTGGTCGGCATCAAAACCATCGAGGTCATGCGGGCGGCGGGAGCGAGTTGCCTGGCGGTCGATGCAGGGCGGTGCTTGCTGATTGATGGCGATGCGGTCGTGCAGGCGGCAGACAAGGCAGACATCAGCATTCTTGGCAGTTGACGCTATTTCAAGGAGGCCCCTACATGTCCGAAACCGCCCGCATCGCCGACCAACTCCGCCGTGCATTCCACGGAGAAGCCTGGCATGGTGACTCCCTCCTCGAGATCCTCGACGGCGTAACCGCCGCGCAAGCCTCAGCGCGGCATGTAAAGCATGCCCATACGATCTGGGAACTGGTTCTGCACATCACGGCCTGGGACAGCGCCGTCCGCCGCCGCCTTACTGGGGAAGCCGTCGACCTTTCCGATGAGCAGAATTTTCCGTCCGTGATGGACCCGAGCGAAGGAGCGTGGCGTCGCACGGTTGAAAACGCGAAGCGAGTTCATAACGAACTGGTCGAAGCCGTGATGGCGTTCCCCGACGCGCGTTTGTCCGAGAAAGTTCCGGGCAAATCCAACGAACCGGAGTGGTACGACCTTTATTACATGCTTCACGGCGTAGCGCAGCACGCGCTCTATCACGCCGGCCAGATCGCGCTGCTGAAAAAGGTGGCCTGATCCCCGTTGTCGTAAGGCCGAGCCTTTTGGGCTTTCCCATCGGGTCGCGAAACTGAGACAATACGGCATCCTTCTGCACGTGCTGGAGCAAGCTTCTGAGCAGCGAATCTCCGATCAATGTTGCGGTGGTGGGTGTGGGCGCCTTCGGGCGCAACCATGCCCGCGTGTATCACGAGCTTGAAAAGTCGGGGAGCGTGCGACTGGTGGGAGTCGTCGATCCCAACACTACACTCGCCGACGCCGTGGCCCTCGAGTTTGACTGCAAAGCTTTCGGCTCAGTCGAGCAGATGCTCACCACGCACAGCGAAGTGCAGGCGGCGTCGATCGCCGTTCCCACCGTGCTGCACCTTGAGGTTGCGCGCGCGCTGATGGAATCTGGCGTCGACGTGCTCATTGAGAAGCCGCTCGCCGCCACGCAACCCGAAGCCAACGAAATGCTGCTGCTTGCGAACAAGCACAATCGCGTCGCCCAGGTTGGGCATCTGGAACGCTTCAACCCCGCCGTGCGCGCCACGTTGCCGCTGATCACGCAGCCCATGTTTTTCGAAGTGCATCGGCTGAGCGTGTTCACGCCGCGCGCGCTCGACGTGGACGTCGTACTCGATCTGATGATCCACGATCTCGATATCGTTCTCGCGTTCGTGCAATCGCCGGTCAAGGAAATTCGCGCCGTCGGCCTGCCGATTCTTTCCGGCAAAGTGGATATCGCCAACGTACGCGTGGAGTTCGAATCCGGATGTGTCGCGAACTTTACGGCCAGCCGTGTTTCCACCGAGCGCGTCCGCAAACTGCGCCTGTTCCAGCCCGGGCAGTACATCTCGATCGACTATGGGCGTCAGGATGTGCTCGTTCTTTCCGTCGGCGACGCTGGTGGACTGGACGCTCGGCCCAGCGTCAATCCCCAGATTCAAGTGGGCAAGCCCGCGATCACTGCGGAAGAACCGCTGCTGGCGGAGATCAAGTCATTCCTGCAATGTGTACGCGACCGCAGCCGTCCCCTGGTCTCGCTCGAAGACGGAGCCCATGCGCTGGAATTAGCGCTCGCGATTCTCTCCACCATCAATCGCCACGCGGGACGCGTGAACGCAGTTCTCAGTTCCTAGTTCTCGGTTCTCAGTCAAGGGCGCTGAGTTGTTCTGAGAACTGGGAACCGAGAACTGAGAACTACTTTTACGGATACAGCAGAATCTTGCTGGCTTCGCCGGTTTTCAGACGCGCCATCGCTTTCGAAAAATCCTTCATCGGGATGCGATCGGTGATTACGGGATGCAGATCCAACTTGCCGCTCTTGAGCAACGCGGTCATCTGATACCACGTCTGATACATCTTGCGCCCGTTGATGCCCTGGATCGTAATGCCTTTAAAAATAATATCTTCGGAAAAATTAAGCGGGATGGGTTTGCTGGTCAGGCCGAGCAGCGAAATCCTTCCGCCTCGGCGGACGATATCAAAAGCCGTTCGAATCGCATCCGGATGGCCCGCCATTTCGAGCACCACGTCCACTCCCAGGCCGCTCGTCTTCTCAGCCACAATCGCCCGCACATCTTCTTTCGACGGATCAATCGCGTAGTCGGCGTGCATCTGGGTCGCAAGCTTGCGGCGATGCTCGTTGACCTCGATCGCGAAAATTGTAGTCGCGCCCACCGCTCGCGCCACCGCAATCGAAAACAAACCAATCGGCCCACAGCCCGTAACCGCAACTGTCTTCGCCGCGATTTCTCCGGCGAGCACCGTGTGCACGGCGTTCCCCAGCGGATCGAGAATCGACGCGTACTCCTGCGGAATCGCGGCATCGAGTTTCCAGATATTCGATTCCGGGATGACAACGTACTCGGCGAAAGCTCCGTTGGTATCGACGCCGATGATCTTCACGTTCTGGCAAATGTGCGCTTCGCCGGTGCGGCATTGCAGGCATCGGCCGCAGGCCACGTGCATCTCGGCGGAAACGAAATCGCCTTCCTTCACGCTCGTGACTTCATCGCCGAAGGCCACCACTTCGCCGCAAAATTCATGCCCCGGGATGAGCGGCGGACGGATGCGTCCCTGCGCCCAGCGGTCCCACTCATAAATATGAAGATCGGTGCCGCAGATGGATGCGACTTTGACTTTCACCAGAACATCGGTGCGCCCGTAGGAGGGAACCTTAACTTCGCGAATCTCCGCGCCCGGCGCGGCTTCCGCCTTGACCACCGCCATCATGGTATCGGGCATCGAAGCCCCCTTAGGAGAACGGAATTAGAAGAGCAAACGGATTATTCTAGCACCGGGGTGGACGGCACATGGAACGAGCGTGGTCGTGAAACGGAATGATCCTGCCAGTAAGGTGAGTGCCCTACTCAGAATCACGCCTTGTAAGTCCCCCGACTATATCCAGTGGGATTACCAGCTTTGTAGTCCTCGGATTTGCCGCGCGGAATGCTGAGCGTTTGCCATTGTGAAGAACGCAGGTGCTTGCACAGAAAAACGATCTGTCCGATGTGCTGAGCGTAGTGGGCGAGGGCGCGGTTGAGAGCCTGCATCACCGTGTGCGGTTCCTGCCGGATGGTTACGCTGCGCAATACATCCTCAGGCTTGAGCAAGTCGAGCGTGGAGAATACCTGCGACCAACCCTCCTCCCACCAATGCATGATTTCTTGCCGGCTTGGTTCGCCCGAGATTTCAAATTCCTGATCGCGGAATCGATTGGGTTTCTCGCCGTCCGTGGTAAGGAAATCGGTGAAGCGGGATCGCGCGTTACCGGCGATGTGCTTGACCAGGATCGCCACGGAGTTGGATTCGGGATCGATAGCGGTGAAGAAGTCCTTGTCTTCCATCTGCGCCATGGCGGACTCAGCCATGCGCTTGTGGCCGCGCAACTGGCGGCGAATTTCTTCGAGATAGTGAGAAGCGAATTCAGCCATGACGATACTTCACCTCCGCAGGTTGGACACCAGCGCTCTGGCGCACCGTCCAAGATCATCGCGCCCGAAGCTTTCGGACAACCTCCTCAATATTATTCTCCTGGAATAGCCGGATGGCGGCGATTCCAGCGGCGCCTGCTTCGAGGCACGCCCTCGCGTTGTCCATCGTGACTCCTCCGAGCGCGAGCACGGGCATTTTCATTTTGCAGGCTTCGCGCAGGGCTGTGAGACCGGCGGGCTCGCTGCCTGTCTTTTCAAAAACGGGAGCGAATACGGCAAAGGCAGCGCCTTCGGTCTCGGCTCGGCTGACATCGGCTGGTGTGTGGCAGGACACAGCGAGGATCGGGCTGCGAGCTACGAGCTGCGTGCTGCGAGCTGGATGCCACACCGACCGCGCGTCCGAGACGGCAACGTCATCGCTGCGCAGATGCGCGCCATCCGCTCCGGCCGCGAGGGCGATGTCGGTGCGGGAGTTGATGAGAAGACGAGTCGAGAGTGAATCGTGGTTAGTGGTTTGTTGATTCTGGCGCACGACGGAGACCGCTTCCCGCGCCAGCGTTTCCATGTCCCGCGTGCTCAGATCCTTTTCGCGTAGCTGGATGTAGTCGACACCGGCACGAGTCGCTTCGGCGATCTTGTCGAGCAGGGCACGGCGTCGAGCAAGTTCGTCGCCCGGAAACTGGGAACGGTCGGTGATGTAGTAGAGGAGACAGCCGTCAGCCATCAGCCATCAGGGTACTACGGCCTCGTCTTGGCAATCTCCGGCGTGGCCGCTTCCCCGTCGCGTTTGGGTTGGTGCGGGCCCAGATGATATTTGGTGAGGTTGTCTTTCAGGAATTCAAAGCCTTCTTCGGGAGAGTCCACCATCTTGAACAAATCGAGGTCCTGCGCCGAGATGACTCCGGCGTCCACCATGGCCTGGAAGTTGACGACTTTATTCCAATACTCGCTGCCATAAACGACGACAAAGATCTTCTTGGCCAGTTTTTCGGTCTGGGCGAGGGTCATGATTTCGAAGAGTTCGTCCAGGGTGCCGAAGCCGCCGGGAAAAATCACCAGCGCCTTGGCCAGATAGGCGAACCAGAATTTCCGCATGAAGAAGTAGTGGAACTCAAAGTTCAGCGCCGGCGTGATGTGGGGATTGGGATTCTGTTCAAACGGCAGATTGATATTCAGGCCGATGGTCTTGCCGCCAGCCTCCTCGGCGCCCAGATTGGCGGCTTCCATGATGCCGGGACCGCCCCCGGTGGTCACGACGAAGCGGCGGCGCTTGGCCGGGATTTGAATCGACCATTCCGTCAGCATGCAAGCCAGACGGCGGGCGTCCTCGTAGTAGCGCGCCATGTCCACGGCGGATTGCGCGCGTTTCATGTCGGAGGCCTGTTGCAAAGCGGTCACACTGCCGCCGTTGGCCTGCACGTCTGTCAGCTTGTGGTTGGCTCTTTGCGGACTTTGAATGCGGGCCGACCCGAAGAAGACGACGGTGTCCTGAATCTGTTCGCGGCGGAAACGCGCCAGCGGCTCAATGTATTCCGAGAGAACGCGCAGAACCCGCCCATCGGGACTGTTCAGAAACTGGTCGTTCTCATACGCGAGGGGAGCGGACTGGAGTATTTTGTCGGTCATAAGGCGTCGTTCGCTATTCGTCGTTCGCAAGTTCGCATTGCGATTAGCCAACAGCGAACGACGAACGACGTTCTCTACTCATCTTCCCGATACTGAATTGCCTCCCAGAAACCAATCCAGATATTGAGCACGCCCAGGCCGGTGCAGACGCCACGCGTGAAGCCGTTGGCGAAGATGTCGAGGAGTGCGGGATACGGTGAGAGCAGATGATTGTCCGTCCACTCCGGACGCCAGGGCAAAATCATCAGCATCACACCAAGGGTGGCGCACAGGAAGACAAAGAACAGCACTCCCACGCGCCGAAGCCAAACATGCGCAACCGGCCGTGGTTCCTGCGAGACTGGATCTCGATCCGCCTGGACCTCCGGAGCATGCGGCGCGGGCTGGAGTTCCGGCAGACCGGTGGACGAGCGTGCCAGGGGCAACTTGGGGTCGGAAATCATTGCGTGCGTAGTTGTGATGTGGGTGAGAGACCCGAGGGCATCCCCAGAGCAAGTGTGCGCCCCACTGTTGCATTCTATTACTTCAGGGCCTGAATGCGCTCGGATACGTCGCGGTAATCGATGTTGCCGCCGTACACGGTAGTGAAATGGCGCAGCGCGGCGGCCTTATCGTTGGCATGTTCGCACGCGGAACCAAGTTCGTAGTGAATGGCGAGCCGCGCTTCGTCATCGAGGCCGGGAATGGTCAGCGCCTTTTCAAACCAGCGAACGGCCGCGTCCGGCACTCCTTTTTCGATGAAGCACTGCGCCAGCCAGGTGTAGGTCTGGACGATCTGCCCGAACTGGTGGCCGCGTTCGATCGAGTTGCAGACTTTTTGCAGCTCTGCGATGGCCTCATCGAGCAGTCCCATTTCGCGGAAGGCGACGCCCAGGCTGTAATGCGTTTCGGGATCTTCGTCGGCGTTCGCCACATCCTCTTCCAGCTCGCTCTTCAGTTCGCCAAACATCTGCGACAGATCCACGCTGTCTTGCGCGTGCATTGCCTGGGCGCCCGCACCGAGTGGGCGGACGGGAGTCTGGCTGTAGCTGAGCTGCGATCCAGCACCCGCGGCAGCAGCGGAGGCTGCAATCGATGGAGTAACCGGGGCGCTGGCAGCAGGAACTTGGGTAGGAGCGACCGGAGCGGGTTCAGGCGCGCGTCGTGCCGGTGGTGCCGATGCTGCGGGCGGCGCGGGAACTGCCTTTGCCGGTGGCGGAGACGTCGGCCAGGCCGCGATCGGCTGCTTCGGCGCGGGCGCGGCGGGTTCCCCAACTTTGGGGAAGCTATCGCCCAGCGATTTTTCCAGATCGGAGACAAAAGACGATAGGTCCGCTTCGACGGGTTCGGCTGCGACAACGTCCGGTTCGACCGCAGCTTCGGCGTGAGCAAGGACCGCCTCGTGGTTGTAGCCTTCCAGCGGCTCATCCGAGATTTCAATTTCGGAGGCCGATTCCACTTCGATTTCAAAATCAGCCGGCGAGTCCGTCACGAACTCCGCGACTTCGGCAACTTCTGCTTCGGGCTCCGCGGCCCCTTTCTTTCCGGCAGCCTCAATCTGGAGACGGATCGCATCGATGATGCTGCGGTCGTCGGTCAGCGATTTGAGCCGGGCAAAGGCAGCCTGCGCCTGGTCGCGCATGAAATGTTCGAGATAGAAGCGAATCTCTTCGACAACTTCCGCGATCTCAGCCGCGCGCTCTTCTGGATCGACCACCGCGGGTCGATGAGCAACCGGGGCCTCTGGTTCAGCAGCCACCAGTTCGTCAGCGATCAGTTCGTCAGCGACCGGCTCATCAGCGATCACAGCGCTCTCGGAGGATTCCGCCTGATCCCAATCGGCAGACAAATCTTCGGTGACGTGGATCTCGTCAGTGGAGTCGGCCACGGAAAATTCCGCTGGCGCGTCGTCCGCCGATTCAACTTTAAACCCGTACTCCGATGCAGCCGATTCATTCGGCGGGGCCGCCGGCCACGCAGGAGTGGCAGTGCTCCCCGCAGCAGCAGCCAGCGAAGCAGCCGCGCTGGCAACTGCGGCCGATGCCGGGGCTGGTTTGGCAGCAGGCGCCGCTGCCGCCCGTTCCTCATAGCGCGCAGCGAGTTCTCCGTAGCGGACCGCTTCGTCCGGAAATCCCGCTTCGTGATACGCACTTTCGAGCGTACGGCAACACACGGCGGCTTCCGTGAATCGAAAATATCGAGTATGCAACGCGGCCAGCCGCTGGTTCAGCCGGACATCGTTCGGCGCCTGCGGCAATGCGCCCAACAACGGCACAACCGCTTTGTCCGGCAGATTGTAAGAGAGGAACAAATCCGCATCCGTGATCGCCGAGCGCACTGCTATCGCCACGTCGTCGGGATAAGACTGATCGATGACCGGCGCCGTCGCCTCCAACTCCTCTACAATGACCGCGCCTTCCTCGGCGGTGATCATCCGGTTGGGTGCCTCTTCTTCGATGCGGCTCAGAACCTGCTGGTAGTTCTGCATGTGCACTTGGTTCTGAGGTTCCAGCGTCGCCAACATCTGATATAGATCGCGCGCGCGGAGGAAGTCTCCGTCCTTGACCGAAGCATGGGCGAGCAACTCGGTGACTTCGCCGACGTGCGTGCTTTCGCCTGCCTTGTTCAGCAAGTTCAGAAGCATGTCGAGGGCGCCCACGTCGTCCCGTACATGCGTAATCATGGTGTGCAGGCTGGAAAGAAGCTTGGTGGAATCGGTGGCCATCAACCGATCCGCATGTTGGGTGTAGACGTCCAGCGCCTGCCGATACTGTCCGTTATGCGCGCACCCATCCGCCAGTAAGAACAACCCTTCGGGATCGTTGTGCACCGTGAGCAGCTTGTCGGCGATCGGTACCGCCTGCGTAAGACGCCCGGTTTGCAGGCACGCCTTCAGAAGATCGCGCAGACCATCGGAATGGGAATCGATGTCGGAAGCTTTTTCCAGGAACTGAATCGCTTTTTTCGGATCGTCGGCTTCGAGGGCGGCGCGTCCGCGCAGCAACAGAACATAACTGTTGCCGGGATCAAGCACCAGCATCCGCTGCAGGATCTCCTCCGATGCAGCCATCGATCCACGAGCACGCGCCGATTCCGCCGCCGCGCTGAAAATTTCCCACGCTTCCGTCTTCTTGCCCAGCCGGACGTAAACTTCCGCCAGCTTGATCCGCATCGCGACGTTTTCCGGATCCATCTCCAGAACTTTCTGGAAGAGCCGGACCGCCTGCTCGAAGTCACCGTTCTTCAGGAAATCTTCCGCCACCTGCAAATACTGCGCGCGCGCGTCATTGAAGAGCCCCTGCTGGGTATAGAGTTCCGCCAGTTTCAAAGATCCGTCCACGCTCGGATGGATCTTGGTGATCTTCTTGTACATCGCGATGCCCTTAACCGTGAAACCTTGCGCGGCATAAGCATCGCCCACACTCTTGAAACATTCGATGGCTTTGAGAGTATCGCCGAGGCGGGCGTAGAGATCCCCAACCGTGTTGTTGACCGTCAGGTCTTTGGGATCGTTCTTGAGAATCTTCTCGTATTCCGTGATGGCGTTTTGCAGCTTGCCCTGTTGGACGAATTTCTCCGCAGAGCCGAGAAGCTTTTGTTTGTTGAAGCCGAAACCAAACGCCATAAAGTACGGACTCCAGCCTTGATTTCCGTTCAACGCCCAAGATTCCTGGGAGCGTTCCTGAACGGGTCCTGACTTCACCGGAGATTCCCGGCGAAACACCGCCACCCTCCGAAACAAGGTCGCGACAGCCCTCATTGTAAGGCTGCTCTGGAAGAACCGTATGGTTACCAAGGATTACCAAAGGGGAGTGTACGTCCGGGTTACGGAAGAAATTGGGGAAGGCGGATTGCAGATGCTGAAGTGAGATTGAAGAAGTCAGAAGGTAGATTGCAGAAGTCAGAAGTTGGATTGCAGTTGTCAGAAGTTGGATTTGCAGAAGTCCGAAGTTGGATTTGCAGAAGTGATCCCAAATGGGTGGCTGCGTCGAGCGGCATCCTGCAGCGCCGACCGCGACCCAGCCCCGAAGGGGGCGGAACTATGTTAGCCCAGGGCGTAAGCCCTGGGTACGCGGCAATCAGAGCGAGTCCCGTAGGGACGACACCCCCGGCTGAGGATTCGACCTCTCCGACGCCATCAGCCCTGCTGCCCACGTCTCAAAAACGAGACGTGGGACACCCTCGTTTCTTTCTCTTCGAACACGACCCCGACCCGCGCTATACTGCCCGCTGGCTGAATGGCGGCATATGACGACCGGGGCTTCGTGGGCGAAGGAACGAAAGCTCGGAGTTGCCGGGCTCGCTGCTGTGGTCGCGGGCTTCGTCATGCTTATCTGGGTTAACACCCTTACATCCGTCTGTGCCCCTTCCGTAAGACCGCTTTCGTGGACGCTCATTCTAATCAGCCTCGCGTCGCCGGTAGCGTTTCTCTGGGCGGCGGTTAAAGACAATATGGTGGTGGGCGATTGGGTTACTTCCAGCCATTTTCCTCCTACTGGGCGTGCTGGGGACCTTCGAGGGCTGCTGACAGGGTTGATTAGACAACCGTGTCCGGCGGGTGGCCCAGCCGATCGCGACCACCTAACACTCGAGGGTGCCCCGTCCAAGCTCGCTTGGGCGGGACTTTTTGCACGGGGAATCTTTCGGCCCCCTTCTGAATTGATCGTGGCGGCTGAAATCAGTTTGCGAGAAACTCGCCGTAGCGTTACGAAGCCGACCGCAGGCGCTAAAGCGCAACCCATTTTCAGACACTATCGGCACAAGTAAACTCGTGCCCTTCCCTTTTCGTCCACGCGATAGAGTTTTTCAGCACATCGCAAAGCCGGGCTTAAAACTAAGTCTCCATTGCAGCGGTGAACCGCTGCGCCACCCAAAAGCAAATTCTTTGTGACGCAATGGAAGTTAAAATCCCCACGCTACTGGGATTTTCCACTGGTGGCATTGAGTCGGCACAGACAGGGACACCCCGGCGGTGCCTTTCCGGGAGTCCTCTGGTAGGATGGACGGCGGTCCATAGAACGCTGGGACGCATGTGCAGTTCATTCAGCAGATAAACGATTTTCTTCGTCGAGGCGCAACTCGCTCACCATGAAAACTACGAATGTATTCCGCACCCTGATGTTTGTCTTCGGTCTGATCCCGGCGGCGTTCGGGCAGGCCACTGCCCCGGCCGCAAAGCGGCCCTGGATGAACTCCAGCCTCTCGCCCGACGTCCGGGCGGAGATGGTGTTGAAGCAACTCACGCTGGATGAAAAAATCACGCTGCTGCACGGCAATGGGATGGCCCACGCTCCGTTCTGGCAGATGCCGCTCACGCATCTTTCGAACGGCGGCGCTGGATACGTCGAAGGCATTCCGCGGCTTGGAATTCCTCCTCTCTTTATCTCCGACGCGGCGTATGGCGTCCGCAGCAGCGGAGAGAACGGGCGCTACTCGACCGCGCTGCCTTCCGACTTGGGGCTCACGGCGAGCTGGGATCCGGAAGCGGCGCACGCGTACGGCGCGCTCATCGGACGCGAACTGCGCGCGCAAGGTTACAACATGACTCTCGGTGGAGGCGTGTGCCTGACGCGCGAGCCGCGCAATGGACGCAATTTTGAGTACATGGGAGAAGACCCGATCCTGGCCGGAACCATGGTGGGCCATCTGGCGAAGGGCACGCAGTCGCAACACATCGTTGGCGACATCAAGCACTATGCGGTGAACGATCAGGAGACTGGCCGCAACATCGTCAACGCGGTGATCTCGAAGCGCGCGATGCAGGAGACGGACCTGCTGGCTTTCAAAATCGGCCTGCAAATTTCCGATGCAGGAGCGGTGATGTGTTCCTACAACCGCGTGAACGGCGATTACGCATGCGAGAACAAGTATCTGCTCAATGACACGCTGAAGCGAGACTGGGGCTTCAAGGGCTTCGTGCTTTCCGATTGGGGAGGCACGCACAGCACGGAGAAAGCGTCGGCGGCGGGCCTTGACCAAGAACAGCCCATGGCCGACTTCCTTGGGCCGAAACTCAAAGCGGCAGTGGAAGCGGGGCGCGTTCCGATGTCTGAAATCGACGACCACGCACGGCGAGTACTGCGCTCGGAGTTTGCCTCGGGAATCGTGGACGATCCCATCCAGAGGAGCGTGGTGGATGTTGAAGCCGGCCTCGAGATCGCGCAGCACCTGGAAGAAGAGAGCGTCGTGCTCTTGAAGAACGACGACGGAATCCTGCCGCTCAACGCAGCGAAGCTGCGAACGGTCGCAGTGATCGGCGCCCATGCGGATGTTGGCATGATTTCAGGCGGCGGTTCGGCACAAGTGGACCCGCCGGGCGGAAACGCGATCGAGGCGCCCGGGAAAGGCGCGACACGATGGCTGGTGCCGGTTTGGTTCCCGACGTCTCCGCTGAAGGCGCTTCAGGCCAGGCTGCCGAATGCGAAAGTGGAATTCAATTCCGGACAGGACCTGTCCGCAGCTGCTGCGCTGGCGAAGAATGCCGACGTGGCCATCGTCTTCGCGCATCAGTGGACGTCGGAGGGAATGGACTTGCCGAGCCTATCGCTTCCCGATAATCAGGATGCACTCATCGCGCAAGTCGCGGCCGCGAACAAGCGCACTATCGTGGTGCTCGAAACCGGCGGCCCGGTGACCATGCCGTGGTCCGACAAAGTAGCTGGCATCCTGGAAGCGTGGTATGCGGGGAGCCGAGGGCACATAGCCGTGGCGAATGTGCTGTTCGGCGATGTCAATCCATCGGCGAAATTGCCCGTGACATTTCCCAAGAGTGTGCAAGACCTGCCGCATCCGGTGATCCCGCCACTTACTCGCGAGGATGAAGGCCAAGGCAACGGAGTCGATAACGGACCGGCGCACGCGCAGTCCAAGTACGCGGTTCATTACGACGAAGGATTGAAAGTCGGTTACAAATGGTACGACGCCGAGAATAAGCCCGTACTATTTCCATTCGGATACGGACTGTCCTATACGAGTTATCGTTATTCGGGTCTGCAAGTAACTCCGGGCGCGAAGACGGCAGTGACGTTGACGTTTACCCTCGCCAACACCGGCAAGCGCGACGGCGCCGAAATCGCGCAAGTCTACGCCACCCTCCCAGACGCCGCCCAGGAACCGCCGAAACGCCTGGTGGGCTGGTCCCGCGTGCAACTGAAAGCCGGAGAGAGTCGTCAGGTGACGGTCGAGATCGATCCGCAATACCTGCAAGTCTTCGACGAAGAGACCAATGCCTGGAAGCGAGTGCCGGGACAGTACACCTTTGCCGTAGGAGGTTCGTCCAAAGACTTGGCGCTCAAGCAACAAGTTACGCTGCCGTAAGGTTCAACCAACCCCCAGGTACCGGCGCTACGGTTGCGTTGGCGCGTTGCAGCTTAGTCGAAGGCGGTGCGGAGGAAATTGGCCAATTGCCAGCCGTCCATGTATTTGAATGGGGTCTCGCCCATGGTGTAGTGGCCGCAGGGGAGGATAACTACTTTGTGGTCAAGTTT
>JAYTFO010000236.1:0-13303 GCA_043734305.1 Acidobacteriota bacterium
TCGCTCACCACGCGCAGCGCTTCATAAATCGGAGGCATCGCCCCCTCAGTAAACTGCACGTCCACCGCGGGACCGGATACCTGGATAACACGTCCAACATTCTCAGCCATAAGACCTCAAAACCTATCTAGCAGTCAGCATTCAGCACTTAGCACTCAGAAATGTCAAAAGCCTATCCCAATCGGAATCAGCTGATTGCTGAGTGCTGACTGCTAACTCGCTGCCGCTCCGCTTACGATCTCGATAATTTCTTTCGTGATCTTCGCTTGACGCGCGCGGTTCATCACCAGCGTCAGCGAATCGATCATGTCGGACGCATTGTTAGTGGCGGAATCCATCGCGGTCATACGGGCGGCGTGTTCGGCCGCCACCGACTCCAGCAGCGAATGAAAAATCTCAATGCCGATATATTTCGGCAGAATCTCGCGGAACAACTGAGCCGGTGGTTGTTCGTAAATGTAATCGACGGGCGCCGCCCCAAATTTCGCGGCGGCCTCGTCGGCGGCGGTCGTGTCGAGGGGGCGTACACCAACGCCGGCGGCTTTCGCCGCTTCCAGCCTGCGTTTCCGTTCTTCCTGCGCAGCCTCTTCCGCCATGCGCACATCTTCGACGCCGATTTCTTTGATGGGCAGCAATTTTTGCACAATCAACCGCTGGGCGATCACTGATTTAAATTCGTTATAGAGGATGTAAACCCCATCAATTTCGCCGCGTGAAAATTTGTCGACCACGCTTTGTCCCAGCTCAGAGGCAAAAGTGAATTCCACTTTGCCCAGGACGCCCACGTGCTCGCCGACGATCTGCACGCGCCCAGCACGGGGCTGATTTTCTTCCGCAGCCTGACTCCGCGCCGCAATCGGGAATCGCCGTCGCAGGAAGTCCCGCCCCTTGCGGCCCACACATTCAATGTCGATATTCTTTTCCGCGTTGGAGTCAATAAACTTCGAGGCCACTTTCAGAATATTCGTATTGAACGCCCCGGCCAGCCCCTTGTCCCCGGTCACCACGATCAGCAGGATATTCTTTTCCGGCCGCTCCACCAGCAGCGGATGCAACGCCTCGCCCGTCACCGGATCGAAGCTATCCACCCGCGCAACCAGCGACTTCAGAACATTCGTCAACATCTGCGAATACGGACGCGCCGCCAACGCACGCTCCTGCGCGCGCCGCAACTTCGCAGCCGACACCGTCTTCATGGCCTTGGTAATCTGCCGCGTGTTAACCACGCTGCGGATTCTGCGCCGAATGTCGAGAATGTTTGCCATAAATCAGCTTTTAGCTTTTAGCCATTAGCTTCTAGCTCTTCTTTGCGTCCTCTGCGGCCCTTCTCTGCGACCTTTGCGGTTAAAAGCTCTTGATCCCTACCGCCACCGACTTACTTCGTCGTGGCTAACAGCTAAAGGCTAAGAGCTAACAGCCTATTTCGATACCGCCGCCCGCGCGTCCACGAACTGCTGTTTCGCTTCTTTGATCACCTTCGACAGCTCCGCCTTGAGCGCGTCATCGAGAACTTTCTTCTCCATGATCGTGTTCAGCAGGCCCGCATGAGCCGTGTCCACGTACTTATAAAGTTCTTTCTCGAAATCTCGCACCTGCTCTACCGGCAAGTCGTCGAGTGCGCCGCTGGTTCCGGCGAAAATGATGAGAATCTGTTTCGAGAATGGCAAGGGTTCAAATTGTCCCTGCTTCAAAAGCTCGACCAGCCGCTTTCCGCGATTGAGCTGCGACTGCGTAGCTTTGTCCAGGTCGCTGCCAAATTGCGCGAAGGCCGCCAGCTCGCGGTACTGCGCGAGTTCCAGTTTCAGAGTTCCCGCCACCTGCCGCATGGCTTTGATCTGCGCGCTGCCGCCGACGCGACTTACGGAGAGTCCGACGTTCACCGCCGGACGCACGCCCTGGTTGAACAAATCGGTTTCCAGATAAATCTGGCCGTCGGTAATGGAAATGACGTTAGTCGGAATGTAAGCGGAAACGTCGCCCGCCTGCGTTTCAATCACCGGTAACGCAGTCAGCGATCCTCCGCCATTTTTGTCGCTGAGCTTGGAAGCGCGCTCCAGCAGCCGCGAGTGAAGATAAAAAACGTCTCCTGGATACGCCTCGCGTCCAGGCGGCCGACGCAACAACAGGGAAATTTCGCGGTACGATGCGGCGTGTTTCGAAAGATCGTCGTAGATGCAAAGCGCGTGACGCTTGGTATCGCGGAAGTGCTCGCCCATTGCGCAAGCCGCGTACGGAGAAATGTACTGCATCGGAGCAGGCTCGGACGCTGAAGCCGCGACCACGATCGTGTATTCCATTGCGCCTGCGTCTTCAAGAATCTTGACAACTTGCGCAATCGACGACCGCTTCTGCCCGATCGCGTTGTAAATGCAGATCAGGTTATTACCCTTGCTGTTGATGATGGTGTCGAGCGCCACCGCGGTCTTGCCGGTCTGACGATCGCCAATGATCAGTTCGCGTTGTCCGCGGCCGATCGGGATCATCGAGTCGATGGCCTTGAGTCCCGTCGCCATCGGCTCACGCACCGGCTGGCGGTCAATCACGCCCGGCGCAATGCGTTCCAGTGCGATGAATTTGTCGGTCGTGATCGGGCCCTTGCCGTCAATCGGCAGGCCGAGCGAATTCACCACGCGGCCGATCAGCGCATCGCCCACCGGCACGCTCATGATGCGCCCGGTGCGCTTGACTTCGTCGCCTTCTTTGATCTCGGTGTACTCGCCGAGCAGCACCACGCCGACCTGATCTTCTTCCAGGTTCATGGCAATGCCGGCCACGCCGTGCGGGAACGACAACAGTTCGCCCGCCATGACCTTGTCGAGGCCGTACACGCGGGCGATGCCGTCGCCCAACGTGATCACCGTGCCCACTTCGTCGACCGCGATCTTCGATTCGTAGTTCTCGATCTGCTCGCGGATTAATTGCGTGATTTCGTCTGCTTTGATTTGGACCATAAAAATTCAGCTTTTAGCTGTTAGCTCTTAGCCTTTAGCTCTTGCCTTTCAGCTTCGAATCCACTTGAAGGTTCAAGCTAATGGCTAAGAGCTAGCTTTCCACCATCTGCTCTCGAATCCTCTCCAACTGCTCGCTTACCGAACCGTCGTACACGGTGCTGCCGAGTTTCACCAGCGCGCCGCCCAGCAACGATGCGTCTTGACTATAGCGGGCGCGAACGTGTTTCCCCGTTAACCTGGCGATCTCGCCTTCCAGCATTTTTCTTTCTGTCTCGCCAAGTTCGCGCGCGCTGATAATTTCCGCGTCCGCGATGCCCATGCGATCGTTCAATACCTGTTGCAGCTCTTTCAGGATTTCCGGCAGCAACGGCAGCCGCCGATGATCGGTCACGACGGCAATAAAGTTTCGTACCTGCCGCGTCATGCCCAGCTTTTGCGCAACCGCGTCCAGCACCGCGCGTTTGCGATCGCCGGGGATGGAAGGATTCACCATCACGCGACGAAACTGGATGCTCTCGCCGAGCAGCGCCTCAACACCATGCAACTCCTGCAGCATCCGCGTGGAATCGAGCTTACTGCTCACCACCACATCGGCAAAGGCCCGTGCGTAGACGCCAACCACGGAAGCCATGGCTACTGACGGTCCTTTCCGCTGGGTCCGCTACCAGATCCGCCGCTGCCGGACGACAGCTTTCCGGCAAAATTTCGCACCAGAATCTGATCCGTCGCGGAGTCAACCTGAATCTGTTTGCGGGCCAGGGCCACCGCCAAGTCCGCCGTGTGCGACGACAGTTCCCGCCGAGCCTGCTTAGCCGCCGAAGCAATTTCCTGTTCCGCCGTCTGCACCACTTTGCGAATGTCCTCTTCCGCGGCTTGCTTGATCCGGCCTTCTTCGGCTGCCGCTTCTTTTTCGGACTGCGCCTGCATCTGCGCGATCTCAGTATCGAGCTTGCTCAACCGCGCTTCGATTTCCGCCAACCGCCGATTCGCATCCTGACTGGCCGCCCGACCTTCTTCCAATGCGCGCTGAATCGATTTTGTACGA
Source organism: Acidobacteriota bacterium (assembly GCA_043734305.1). GTDB lineage: Bacteria > Acidobacteriota > Terriglobia > Terriglobales > Acidobacteriaceae > Acidiflorens. Next base: position 3,997 of record JAYTFO010000236.1, read on the forward strand.
CCACGCAACGCCGCCGGCACGCTCTTGCGAGCAAACCAATAAATCACAAATACAATGATTAAAAAATTTAGGCTCACGACGGCCATGTGAGCCTGATGCGCGGTGAGTCCAGTTTGCCTGGCGACCCACTGGATCGCGGCCGAATGCTTAAGATTTTCGTTCTCTTCTTCGCCCGCAGCTTCGTGAGTTTCCTTGGCTGGCTCCGACTGAGCGGTCGCAGCGGAACCTTCCTGCGCTTTTCCAAATGCCCGAACCGGCGTAGCGGCAAGCAGCGCCACGAACGCGAGCAGCACAGTCGCCTTAACAAATCCGCGGACGCTCATTGCCCACCCACCGGACTCGCAGCCTCCACGGGCCGCAACACTCGGCGGACAATTTCTCCCGCCAGCCGTTCCGCGTCCGACTGGAGCTTCGTCATTGCCTGCTGTTTGTCCTGCTCGATCGCGGCACGCGCTCCTTTAACTTGTTCCTGTGCCCGCGCACGCGCTTGCGCCGCCGCTTCGGCACGCAACTGGGTCGCCTGCTGACGTCGCGCTTCCAGATTCTTGAAAATTTTCAGCCGCGCTTCTCGCAGACGCTGTTCGTAGTCGGCAGTCCGCTTATCGGCGGCCGCGATATCGGCCCGCGCTTTTTCCAGCGCGCCTTCTGTACGAGACCGGCGTTCCGCCAGCACAGCGGTCAGCGGCTTGTGGACCAGCACGGTATAGAGAAAATAAAGGATCGCCAGAAGGATCGCTGTAGGTACAGCTCCGAGCAGTAATTCCCCTAATTGTCGGATTGTCTGATCCATTTTGGCTGCTGATCTAGCTGGAAGATAAGGGATTCTGGAACCAACAAAAATAACATTCTCGCGAGGCCAGAGTCAATAGCCGTAGCCCCCTCACCATGCCCTTTTGGGAAGAAGAAAGATGCTGCTTGACAATCGAATCCGAGGGTCTACCATCTTATGTATCACCTCCGATCCGTTTCAGGATCGAGTGGGCCGATAGCCAAGGAAGAGTCACCGCTTCTTGGCGGGCGGCCCATTTTAGTTTTCGCGATTTTGCATCCCCCGTGACGTCTGTGCTCCCCGTGGTTCCCGTTCTTTCCTGCGACTACAAAAAATCTCAACCACAGGGAGCACAGAGGTCACAGAGGAAGATCATCCGAGCTAGCCGGCGAATTTTCCTGCGCAAAAAATTACGCCCCCATGACAAGCCTGTGACAAGTCATCGCCCTGTCAACCGATAAGGTGAATCCCGTCAGCCTTCCCTGCACGGCCGACAGGGGAGCGACCCAGCCAGCATTCTCTGAGGAGGGAAATTGCATGTCTCCCAACTATTCGAAGCGTGTCGCGGCACTGGCCGCGTTTGTGTTCACAATGGTGTTGCTGTTCGCCAGCAACGCAATGGCCCAACACTTTACCCGAACTGATTTGACCGCCAACAACGCAAACGTAGCCAACGTTCCTAATATCGATCCGAATCTCGTCAACGCATGGGGCATGTCGAGGTCCTCCGGTTCACCCTGGTGGATATCCGACAACGGCACCGGCCTTTCCACCTTGTACGACGGCACCGGTCTGGCCCAGAGCCTGGTCGTCACCATTCCGCTGCCCAACGGACAGACCGGCACATCGGCGCCGACCGGAACCGTCTTCAACGCTTTTAACGGATCTTTTGAAGTTGTGCCCGGCCAGCGCGCAGTTTTTCTCTTCGCAACCGAGAACGGCACCATCGCCGGCTGGAATTTCAACGTCGACCTGAATAATGCATTCGTGAAGGTCGACAACTCCGCCAGCGGTGCGGTCTATAAAGGACTAGCCATCGGAATGACCGCCGGCGGACCGCGCCTTTACGCCACCAACTTCATCAGCGGACAAGTCGAGATCTACGATTCCAAATTCCACCGGGTCAATGTTAATCGCACCGCAGCCTTCACGGACTCGCGTCTGCCTGCCAACTACGCCCCGTTCGGGATTCAAAACGTCGGCGGCAACATCGTCGTAAGCTTCGCCAAGCGTCTTCCCGGTGAAAAAGATGAAATCCACGGCGCTGGTTTCGGCTTCGTCGATGTGTTCGATCTCAACGGCAACCTGTTGCTCCGCTTGCAGCATAACCAAACCATGAACGCTCCCTGGGGCATCGCCCAGGCCCCCGGAGACTTTGGCGCTTTCAGCCATCGCATCCTGATCGGCAACTTCGGCGACGGCACCATTCATGCGTACAACGCTATGAGTGGCAAACTCGAAGGCACGATCGAAGACGCCAACGGCGCGCCTATCTGGATTGATGGGCTGTGGGGCCTAAGCTTCGGAGGCGGCAACACGAATTCCGGTCTGGCTAACGAACTGTTCTACACCGCCGGACCGAACGAGGAAGCCGACGGCCTTCTCGGCAAGCTGAGTCCTGTTGGCAGCGACCAACGGGGCAACTCGGAGTAGTCCTTGGAAGAGTCTGGCTGGGCCTCTGTCTCTCTCCGGCCCAGCCAGGCTCATTTTTTATTGACCAAGGTTTCCCCTGTGACCTCTGTGTCCCCTGTGGTTCAAGCTTTTGACTTGGGCACCGGATGAACTCCAAAAGAAAACGGCGGATCATCGCCGAAGCGATTCCCGCCGTCTTCTGGAAATAATCTGATCTGCGATCTACACCGAAACAATCTGCTCGGAAATCACGCGCGCGATCTTCTCCAAGACCAGTTGCATGCTGGTGCCGGGATCGATGGTCGCATCCACTTCATGATGATGGGAACTGCCCTGCATGACGAGCACCTTAGTTCCCGAGTGCGCTTTCTTCACCATGTAAGGCAGGTGATGCCGATCGTCCTTAGTAAGCGTGGACCCAAGAATCACCAGGTCAAAGGCATCCCGACGCATCGCCTCCTGCACTCCCTGGCGGCCAATGGCAGTCGTGACATGATGTCCGGCCTTCTTCATTGCACCGGCCTGAGTGGTTAGTACTTCCTCATCGGACTCACCATAAAGAACCTTAATCGTGGGCTTGGCAGACGTAGCGGGCAAGTTAGCTCTCCTGAACTCAGATCGAAGCCTAGCAAGCCGGAAGCGCCCTTCCGAGATCACGGAAGATCAGGGCCGGTGGGGTCCATTTGAGGCGTATTTAGGAGGTATCCGCGCCAGACGACTGACAAACTGAGGGTTAGGCGGTTCTCCTGCTTCACCAACATCATGTTATGATCCCATAAAATTGGGTTTCTTGCTTAGGTTCGACGAATTTCCTAGCGAACGATCATGCCAACGCGTCGTAAACTTGTAAAGGCCAATGGAATGCGCTCAGTCCGCCACTTCGCGGCCGCGCTCTTGTTACTTGTTTTCGCCATTCCATTCGAGGCCCAGGAACCGGCCTCTCAGCCCAGCGCTATTTTTCGGACGACTTCTAACTTAGTTGTGCTCGATGTCGTAGTAACCGATCGCGCTGGAAAGTCGGTGACCGATCTCACGCCCGACGACTTCACGGTTCTGGAAGATGGTTTTGCTCAGAGCATTGCCTCTTTCGAATTGCCGCCGAAGAAGGGTCAGGCGGCGCCTGCACTTATCCTGAGAAAGAAAAACGAGGCGAACTCGAGCAGCACGGCGAATCCTGTTTCACCGCAAGCGCTCAACATCATTGTCCTGGACGAACTGAACAGCGAGTTCCTCGATCAGGCGCATGCGCGGGTCTCCATCGAAAAATTCCTCGCCCAGCACGGACCGCGTCTGGAGCAACCTACCTCTCTCATGCTCCTGGGCCAGAAGCGCATCGAACTTCTGCACGACTATACGCAAGACGCACACGCCCTCACCGAAGCCCTGCATCACCGCCACGCCGAACTGCCCTTCGGCCTGATGACCTCCGAATTCAACGGTGCCGGGGAGCGTCTGTCGAAAACATTGTGGGCGCTGGAGCAGATTGCATCCGCCAATGGCCACTTTGCTGGCCGCAAGAATGTCATCTGGATCGGTCCCGGCTTTGCCGCGATTAACGGTAGCTCCCTCGATCCTGTGGATCGGCCACGTTTTGCTACCTCCGTCAGCGAAGGCGCGGATCTCTTACTGAAAGCGCGCGTGTCGGTCTATACCATCAACCCACGCGGACTGGAAGTTTCCCCGACCATGTATGGCTGGGGAACGCAAGACCCGGCTACCGGTGACCTCCTATTCGAGAGCATCGCGCCCGAAACCGGCGGCGGAATCTACCGTCTCCGAAACGATGTGGACGTGGCCATCGCTGAAAGTATCGACGATGGCTCTTCCTATTATTCCCTCGCGTACTATCCGACCAATCACAACTGGAATGGAAAATACCGCCGGATCCAAATCGTGGTCCGCGGCCAAAGCCTGCAAGCCCGGACCCGCAAAGGCTACTACGGAATTGCCGACGCCCCGCTCACCGATCATCAGGTGGACACAGTCCTCTCGCGGGCCGTCATGAATCCCCTTCCCTATCGGGCGCTCGAAATTGAGGCCAAGGCCAAATTAGCCGGCGCCGGCAAGGGACGGTTTGTCATCAAAGTGGATGGACACGACCTCCACTGGGGGACACTGCCGGACGGGAAGCGCCGTTGCGAAGTCACGGTTGTCATTGCCACCGTTGGCGGCGACGACCGGGTCTACAGCCACCGAGTGACGGAATTGGAGTCCGCGCTTGACAGCAAGCGATTTGAGCAACTGTTAAACAAACCAGTCACCTTCGATCTGGTTTCTGACCTGCCTCCCAAAACGAAGCATGTCCGCATCGTGGTGCGGGACGCCCATAGCGACCATCTCGGCAGTGCCGACCTCGCGCGCGACGCACTGCCTTTCCGTTGAGTTGAGCGTCATGAGACGGAAGCTGTTCCTGGCGGCTATGCCAAGGCATACCAGGCGCCCCGTCCGCTGCTGCGCGAGAAGAAAGCCGGGCGCGTTCGAAAACGGCGCCGCTTTTTCAGTTTCGGAGTCAGATGGCCGTTCGCGCCGGGCCGCACCTACTGCGGGGTTGCTTCCAGCAGAAGGTGTTTCGAAAAGTCCGCGGATAGATGCGCGACTGGACCGCGAACAATTCCGAAGTCTTTCCCATCGACATAGTTCACGACGTGATACGAGCTGTCGCCCAGGCCGCGCAATTCCAGGCTGCCTTTCCACTTGCTAGCAAAGAACGCGTAGTACATCTTCTGCCCCTTGCGGATGACGTGCGTTTCGGGTAAATCAAATCCGATGTCGTAGAGCGTGCCCAGATATTGTCCGCGGGAAAGGCCTTTGTCCCGATAAAGCGCCAGCCACTTTGTGAAACTCTTTTCGTGGTCCGGCGTGAGATCGAACCGGCCATGCTTCTCGACCAGAGCGGGCAGCACGAACTGGGTGCCAACCACTCCACCCACGCCTAACGTGGAAGCGAAATCGTCGTGACCGTCGCTGAGCTCAACGTGATCGCCGAAGTAGGGAATGTCGTCGCCCATCAGGCCTTTGATCGTCTTGCCTTTGGAACGCACCTGGAATGAACTGGTCGGATCGGAAGCAACCGACATATTGAAATGCGGCATTGTGAAGAAAGAAAGTGCGGTGCCGCAGGGACAGAATTCCACGAGCGCCCCGGGCTTTGCGCTTTGTGCGGCGTCGTAGATTGCGCCGAAGAAATCGGGCAACGCCTCCACCGACTCCTCGGGTCGCTTGTGGTGGTGGGCGGGGTTGTAGCAGGCAGGAACGCCGTTCATGTGCTGGCCGTCGAGTTTGAGTCCATCGAATCCCCAATCGACGAGGATCTTGTGCACTAACGCCTTGTGATAATCCACAACGCGTGGCAAAGCAGGGCAGAGATAGTCGGAATCCCACCACGAAATCTTGCGTCGCGAGCCATCTTGATTTTGCAGTGCCAGTTCCGGTTCATCTAAAAGCAACTTGGAGTTGGGAACAGCGCTGAGGGGCGACCACCAAAGCTGCGCCTTGAATCCTTCCTGATGAATTCGATCCACCATGGCCTTCATGTCGGCATCGCCGTGCGGAAACTTCTTGGGATCGAGCTGCCAGTCACCGTAGTTGTTCTGCCATCCGTCGTCGAGCGTTACCCAGGTGAATCCCATCCTCTTGACGGTGGGCAGCGTGTCGTAAACCTGTTGCGGCTTGAAGTTGCGTCCATATCCCCAGGCGCACCAGATCGCACCGAAGACCTCCTCCGGGGCTGTGGCCATATGGAATCCTTGCTTCGACATGAATCGGCGGTACGTAAGAAGCGTCTGAAAGTAGTCGCCGTCGTGTACGGACACGAAGGTGCGATATGTGTGGAAGCTTTCACCAGGTTTCAGGGATCGGTTGTAACGATACTGCACACCGACTCGGGCCTGGCGCGCGTTGGGCATCGACACTGGGAGTGAGATCAGGCGCGGACCCGGTTCGACATGGCCGACCCCAATGCCAACGTCCTTGCGCCATACATCGACGATCGGCGTGCCACCGCCGTAATCGCTGTCATTCATCCCGAGATAGTTCTGCTGCGTGAATCCTGTGTGTAATGGGAGCACCCAGTTCGGCCGGCGCTCGTAGGAGCCGCTCTGGAACGACCAAAACGGTACCTGCGCGCTGCCCGGCGGTGCGTCAATCTTGTAGGCGTTGTTGCTCCACGCGCGAATCTCCAGCGGGGACTTCCCCGTATTCGTGTAGCTGACATCAAAGACCGCAAGATTTGGGAAGTCGTCGTAAATGGTGACTGCGAGAGTCTTGCTAAGAGCACCGGACGAGCCGGTCACGGTGAGTTTCTCTCCAGCGCCAAAACCGTCGGTGACGCGCTCGTGCATCTGCGAGGCCACCGCAAAGTCATACCAGGTACGTTCTTTGCCGGTGACAGTCTCCGATGCGGAGAATGCGCCTAGTGGAATTTCCCTGCCCTTCATTCGCGCAACCACGCGGCTGCGCATGTTCGGATCAAACTCGATACGGAGGCTTTGACTTTGGATGTTCGGCGATTTGTCGACGACGGGCTTACCACCTGCGGCGGACGGATCAGGTCGCGCTGTCGATCGGACGCCCGCCAGCAACATGGTGAGGAAGATGACTGCCGAAATGAATGAACGAGTTTTCGTCATGGTCTAGTTTGCTCCATTCGAGCGGTGTTAAGCCCCAACTTCGTCTTCTCGCGAGGCCAATGCCCTTACACGTCCTGGCGGAGGTTGGGCCGCAGGGTGAGAGAGCCGTCATCGTTGAGTTTCTGGTGACACGCCCACCGAACCGGATAGCGCATTCCCTTCACCTCAATCTCAGCTCTAAGTTTCAACCCTTTCCAATCTGTGACGTTCGGCAACACGAACTGTGCTTGCCGAATCTTGCCCGGCAAGGGATAGCCGGCATCCAGGCAACCGCTCTTGAGGACTTTTCCGTCCGGGCCCTCGACGGTCACTCTCAAGACGCCCGGCACGCCCGCGATGCCGTCATTTGCGAATCCGATGATCAGCCCGAGGTAGCCGCTGTCCTTATAGCTCCAGATGAACGACGGCCTCACCCGATAGCCAATGCGGCGATTGATCCGGTCGAAGGCTGCCGGGTACGTTTGGTAATAGTTCATCAGGTTCTTCGCGTTGATCTGGTGAAAATTCCACAGCGACCAGTAATTCGCGCCGATGTCGATCACGTGATCGATCATGTTCTCCGCCGGCGATATCCCTTCCTGTGCGGCGCTTGGATCGGGAGGCTTCCCGGGAAGCCCTTGCTCGAGCAATGCAGCGATCCAGGGCGGGCGGTTGCTGAGTGCTTCGATCTGCTCGTTCTCAATAAAGATGGTGTCGCTCCGAATCCAATTGTTGCTACGGACAGTGCGGTCCAGCAGTTCTGCATTACCAACCCGGCTGTAATCCGGCTGAGTATTGGTTAGCAGCGGCGTCTTCTTGAAGTTCTCGAACTGGACTTCAAGCATGTTCATCCATGTGCGCTCTGCGGTCAGGGAATCAGGGAATGGATTGTTGGCGAACGGCCACGTGTGGCCTTCACCCCAAAAACCGTACATGAAGGTGTCGATGTACTCGATGAGCGGATTACCATCAAATTCCGCCGCCAATGCTTCAACCAGTTCTTTGAATGCCTGCTGAAAAACAGGATGGTCATAGCGGGGCTGATAACGCGAGTGCGGGTTCTCCAAATATCGTTTTGCAGAAGCGGCGCTTTCCTGAGCGCTAAGGACCAGGTCGACTTTCGGTACTTTGTCGAGGACGAAATCGGGGAGGGCCGCTGCATGCGTGTAGTCGGGAGCGCACATCTGAATTCGCAATCCGACCCGCTTGTTGTTCTTCTTCGCCAATTCAAACACTAGCTTCAGGTAATCGGGCATCTCCAGACGTCCAGGTCGCGGCTGAACCTCGCGCCACGTCGGACGAATGTAGAGTTGCTGGCCTAATGGAAATCGAACCAGGTCTTCGATCGCCTGAGACACGTTGTCGGACTTGATTTCCTCCGTGCCACTGTCCGCCGTGATATAGGTGACCAGCCCCTTGCCATAATTCGGCACAACCTCTTCCGTGGAAGTTGTGGTCATCACCACGTCGTCCGTGGGGATCACCGCGTCCGGTGGATACTGAGGAAAGGGGCCTTGATTCAGGCGATCTTTCACGGTTGGACCAGAACCGAAGTCAGAGTCCCTCCAGTTGTGAGCCGGGACAATCCCATGCGCCTTACAGGTTCCGAGTTCGGCAGCTACCGCCAGCGCCGCGCTGCTTTTTAGAAAGTCTCTCCGTCGCATCGATGCCCTCGCCTTGGCTTGCTACTTCGCAGCCTTCGTGTTGCTGTCGCCCTCTACCAAACGGAGAACGCCAAATTTTTCTGGAACGTGAAAGGTGTGGCTCATCGTGGGTTGCCAAACCACCTGAACCCGGTTGGGTGGAGCCCCCTGGCTGCGAAATAGATTGACTCGAAACGCCTCGGCAATCGAAGGAGTCCGGTCGTCGAGAGCAGAAAACGGTATGCGCATCGCTCCATACCAGATTTTGGACACCGGATCGATGCGAGCAGCGACGGAAAACCCTGAATTCCATGTCCAACCATCTTCGTGGTGTGGCTTGGTCAAGTCGATGTCGAGATCGAGCCATTCCCCTTGGGGAGAGATTTCGAATTCTTTGTATTTTTGGACATTTTTAAAATCAGAACCAATAAATACCTCGGCGACGTCCCAGTCCCAGAGCTGAAACGTTTCGGTGGATGTGCTCGGCGAGGGCTTAAGGTTCAGCTGGTCGTAAGGACAGATGAACAAGAAATACAGATTCTTTTTTGTCCAGCGGGAACGGATCTCGGTGCGATGCTTCCCCACGGGCTGGCCGTTTGGTCCGACCTCCGCGAAGACGGGGCGAGCCGCTTGCCAGAATGGAATGTCCGGGCGCG
>JAYTFO010000237.1:0-6141 GCA_043734305.1 Acidobacteriota bacterium
TCCCGAGCCATGCGGAGCCGAAGGCGAGCATGAGCGAGGGATCTGCAAGTCTACTTCGCCACGCCCCGCACAATTTCCTCCACCAGCGTATACGGATCGCGCTTGTGGTCGGCAATCTCAGCCGCGTATCGTTCCAGGCTGCCGCCATCCATCTGCGCCCGCACGCGGTCTAGCATCGCGTCGCGCAGCATCTCGACCAGCCGCTCCTGCCAGTTCTCGACATTCTTCTTGAACGCCAGATTTTCCTTCTTCAGATACTCCTCGTACCCGGCAATCGCATCCGCCAATTCTTTCGTCCCTTCGCCCTGGGTGGCGACGGTTTTCACGACCGGTGGCGTCCACGCATCATTGCGCGTGGCCAGCGACTGCATCGCACGAATCTCGCGCTCCACTCGCTCCGCGCCCTCGCGGTCGCTTTTATTGATGACGAAAATATCGGCAATCTCCATGATGCCCGCCTTGATGGATTGCACATCGTCGCCCATGCCGGGCACGAGAATCACGACCGTCACATCCGCCAGCCGAACGATATCCACTTCGTCCTGCCCCACGCCGACGGTTTCAATCAGGATGCGGTCGCGTCCGGAAGCATCGAGGACCGTCGCAACATCCGCCGTGGTTCGCGCCAGCCCGCCCAGCGATCCTCGGGTAGCCATGCTGCGGATAAAAATCCCCGGGTCGGCATGATGGTCCTGCATGCGAATGCGATCGCCCAGAATCGCTCCGCCCGTATACGGGCTCGTCGGATCAACCGCAATGATGCCGACCGTATGATTTTCTTTGCGATAGTGCTTGGCAAGCTGATCGACCAATGTGCTCTTGCCCGATCCGGGCGCGCCCGTTAGCCCAATGATGCGCGCCTTGCCAGTGTGTGGGAAGAGCGCCTTCAGAAGCTCCGACGATCCCGGAGCGCGATTCTCAACCGCTGAGATCGCACGCGCCAGCGCCAACGGCTCGCCCGAACGAAGACGCGAAATCTGAGATTGGATGTCCTGCTTCAAACGACTAGTGTAAAGCAGTTCACCGCTTCGCTGGAAACATCGGAATCACAATGTAGCGCCGGGACGGCGGCGCTACTTCAACCCCGTCTACCGCAGAGCCTTCTCCAATACTTTCGAAATGTCCGCCGCGTCTACTTCGCCCGAAGTGTTGTAGGCAATCTTGCCGTCGCGGTTCAGCACCGTCACGTGCGGAATGTATCCCTTGTAAAACCTCTTCACGAGATCTTCCTGCGCCGCCGAGCGCGGCTTGTCCATATCGACGACTACGAACTGCACTCGGCCCTTGTACTTTTCATAAAGCTCAACCGTGCGCCGGGCCTGCCGTTTCGAGTTGAAGCACCCTTCGCCGTAAATGATGACGTAACTCGGCTTGTCACTCGCCGCACCCTCTTCAAGATGATCGCCCGTGATGAGCGCACCGTCCTGGCTGTCGCTGGAGTAGTCGAGATGCTCGTTGAGCTTGAGGTTCTCGGCTGCATGGGCGGGCGCGATGGCCAGCGCTAGCATAAAGACCAGATGCCACTTGATCATGGAACCTCCTAACGGCCCGTGGTTAGAGTCTGGCCGATAATAGCGCGAACCAACCCCAATCAGAACTGTCATCCCGAGCGGAGCGAGGGATCTGCAGTCCGCGGCCAGATGCAGATCCCTCACTTCGCTCGGGATGACAGTTCTTGAAGGGGTAGTCGCACTCTCGTGGCTCCTTCACAGGGTACTGCTATTCCATTCGACTCCCAGGCGGCAAAAAAGTTTCACGCGCCGCCTTGCTTCCGCGGCGCTTTCTTCCCGGGCAACGCCGCGGGATTCTCATGCGTCCTCTCGCGGAATCCGCCTTTCATGCCCGTCGCCAGCCCAATCGCCGACTCGCCGAATTTGTCGCGCAGATGATCCGCGGCTGCCAGCACCTTCTTCCAACGTTCGTCCCGCGCCGGTTCCAGCAAGTCAAGCTGCGACCCGCAGGCTTCGAAATTCGACGCCTGTACGCCCAATAATCGTATTGCCGATCCCTTCTTCCAGTTGTGCAGGAAAAGGCGGCGCACTTCTTCGAAGATTTCGGTATCGAGTTGCGTCGGCTGTTCGAGCGAGTGAGCGCGGGTGAGGGTCGTGAAGTCCGAGTAACGCAATTTCAACTGGATAGTGCGCGCGAAGTATCCGCCTTCGCGCAATCGCCGTCCGACCATCTCGCTCAAACGCATCAGCGTGGATTGCAGGCTGTCGAGTTGGGCGGTGTCTTCGTTGTAAGTATGTTCGTGGCTGATGGATTTCGGATCGCTGTCTTCGCCAACCGAGTTGTCAAACCATGCGCCTGCATCTTCTCCGCGCGATTTCCCGGCGAGCGCCAGTCCCCATTTTCCGAAGCGTTGTTCGAGGTCGCGTTCTTCCAGGCGCGCGAGATCGCCGACGCGATCGATTCCCATGTCGTGCAACTTCTTCTCCATGACTTTGCCGACGCCGGGAATGTCTCGCACATCGAGCGGCGCCAGAAATTTTGCTTCCTGCGTGGGCAACACCCAGAACACGCCGTTGGGCTTGGCTTTGGCCGATCCGACCTTGGCAATAAGCCGCGACGTGCCGATGCCGATCGAGCAATTCAATTGCGTCGCCGACTTCATCGCCTCATGCAGACGATGCGCCGAACGCAACGGCAGCCCGTGCAGGCGCTCGGTGCCGGTCATGTCGAGATAAGCTTCGTCTACCGAAGCCATCTCAACTTGCGGAGAAAAGCGGCAGAGTACTTCGTGCACGCGTCCGGAGTATTCGCGGTAGCGTTCCGGATGCCCGTCCACAAACACCGCCTGCGGACAAAGCTTGGCCGCCGTCCGCAGAGGCATCGCCGAATGCACGCCGAACTTGCGCGCCGCATAAGAAGCCGCCGAGACCACGCCGCGCTCGTCGCGCTGTCCGCCGACTACGACGGGCTTGCCTTTGAGCGACGGGTCGTACAGTTCTTCCACGGAGACGAAGAACGCGTCCATGTCGACGTGGAAGATGGTGCGGGGGATCGGGTCATGGAGTGATCGGGTCATCGGGTGATTGCGGTGATCAATCATACTTTTTTTGGCGAGATGGTGGAATCGGGAGTGGGGCGATCTTTCGTTGGTATGGGCGCCTGTTTTCGTAAGTTGTCTGGAAAAGCATGCCTTGTCGGCGTAAAGTTGCAGGCTGTGAGGCGCACGCGCAAAATCTCATTCTTTTTCATTGCGGCGCTTGCCTGTTTCGCAGTCGCCGCACTCTGGTGGGTTGTAATCGGGCATAGTTCCGCACTCGGCACCACCGCCAGATGGCTAGTGCGGTCGCACGACTACAAGGCCAGAGTATTAGCGCAGTCGGACTTGACGAACGGCGAGTTGAAACACGTTGAATGGGATGATTGGGGGTGGGGTGGACAGGACACGACCGTTTATCTAGTGTTCGATCCTACAGACTCGTTGTCTCAGGCGGCCAGCAGCCGTCATCCGGGCAATTACAGCGGCATACCATGCGAAGTATTTCTGGTGCGTCGCATTGAGAGCCATTGGTACACGGCTCAGTTCTACACGAATCAGGACTGGCATCGTGGCTGTTGAAAAATCGTGATTTCACTCACCGTCGTTGTGGTTCGGGCACCCACATCTGCGATCGACAACTAGACTGTCACGCGGGTAAGCTGACCCGGAAATGGAAGAAATACTTCTCCAGCTATTGTTAGGGTTAGCGGAACTGTTCTTCGAGTTCCTCCTGGAACTCGGAAGCGAAGGAGTAGTCGATTTACTCTCCCGCGCGGCAGGGGACATCTTTCCGCGTGCTGACGCTCTGCATCGGGTGCAGATGTTTTTCATATATGGACTTCTAGGAGCACTGGCGGGCGCAGGAAGTCTGATGATTTTTCCGCATCCACTATTCCACCCGTCCAAGATTCACGGTATCAGCTTGATCGTCAGTCCAGTTGTGACTGGATTGGCAATGTCCGCGCTCGGGTCTCTGTTCCGCAGGCGCGGCAAACGAGTGGTTCAAATCGAAAGTTTTCCATACGCATTTGCCTTCGCGTTCGGGATGGCTCTGCTTCGATTCCTTCACGTCTCCTGATCAAAAGGCATGGGCCGGGACTTAGCGCCCCTCAGCGGCTAAAAGCCGCTTGCGTAGCGGGATCTAACGGCATGGCTGAAGCCATGCCCTTTCAAAGCTATTGTCGAATTATTGATCAGCGTTTCCCTACACCAGTACCTTTTCCGTTACCGCCCCCGCCCCCGTCCTTAACTGCCGCACCCGGTCGTAAATCTTCCCATACTCCCGCGCCGACGCTCCCCAGGAAAAGTCTTTGCTCATACCATTGCGCATCAGGGTTTGCCAGGACGACTGGTCGCGATAGGCGAGCAGCGCTTGTTTGATGGTCGCGAGCAGGGCTTCGCCGGTGTAGTCGGTGAATTTGAAGCCGGTGCCTTTGCCGGTGCGGGCGTCCCAGGGTTCGATGGTGTCGTCGAGGCCGCCGGTGGCGCGCACGATGGGGACGGTGCCGTACTTCAGGCTGTAGATCTGGTTCAGTCCGCAGGGCTCGTATCTCGACGGCATGAGGAACATGTCGGCGCCAGCTTCAATTTTGTGCGCGACGGCGTTGTCGTAGGCGACTTTGATGGCGATCTTGTTGGGAAACTGCTTGGCGAGCCGCTGAAACATTTCTTCGTAAAGCTTGTCACCGGAACCGAGAACAACCAGGCTCATCTCTTCGCGCGCCAGCCGGTCCGCGATCTGGGCAATCAGGTCAAAGCCCTTTTGCGCCGCGAAGCGCGAAACGATTCCGATCACAGGGATATTTGCGTCGGCATTCGCGAGACCAAAAACGCCGAGCAAGTCTTTTTTGCAAACTTTCTTGCCGTCCAAATCCTGCGGAGAATATTTGGCGGCTAGGAACTTATCAATCAAAGGACTCCACTCGTCGTAATCGACTCCGTTCAGGATTCCGTTGACGGTCGCGGCGCGAATCCGCAGCACGCCTTCCAGACCAAATCCGTATTCGGTGGTCTGGATTTCCTGCGAGTATTTCCTGCTCACCGTCGTGACGAAGTCGGAGAACGTCAACGCCCCCTTCAGGAAATTTACTTGTCCGAAGAATTCCATTTTCGTCATGGCGAACAGATCCCACGGCAACATGAGCAGAGGCAAAATGTCGGGCGGGAACAGGCCCTGGTATCCCATGTTGTGGATGGTGAAGACGGTGGCCACTTCGCGGAACGCCGGATCCTCCGCGTATTCGGTCCGCAGCATGACGGGCAAGAGCGCCGTCTGCCAGTCATGACAATGAAACACGTGCGGCACTCCGAGAATTTTCGACGCCTCCAGCACGGCGCGCGTGAACAGATAGTAGCGCTCGGCGTTGTCCGGATAATCGCCGGCCTGACTGCCATAGAGAGCCTCCCGGTCGAAGTACGCCGGATACTCCACGAAATAAAAACGCACGCCACCGGTGCTGCCGGCGGTCACGACCTGGGCAAAACGATACTTGTCGTCGAAGGGAATGGTGATGCTGCGCACGACCGTCTGCGCATCGCTGAGCTTGGTTTGACGATAGCGCGGAACGTAAACGCTGACCTGATGTCCCAGGGCAGCCAGGGCCTTTGGCAGAGCGCCGACCACATCGGCCAGCCCGCCAGTTTTTGAAAACGGAACGCACTCGGAAGCGACGAACGCGATGTGCATCGGCAGGAAGCCTCCCCGAACAGGAATTCAATTCTCCCCGCTCAGGCTATGATTGTGATGATGACGGTCGTAAAATTTCGTACTGGGTCAATCCGCGAAACCGTGAACCACCAAGGCCACGAAGTATCACGAAGGCTCTAACCTCAGAGGCTTCCTTCGTGTACCTTCGTGTCCTTGGTGGTGAAGGGTTTTGCGGTTTGTATCTTGAATCTGACCCACTACCTAAAATGCCATGAACCCTGCCAGTCTAAATGCCGGAAAGAAAGAGGGTCAACGTGCCTAAGGGTGGGGTCGCGCAGCCCAGTCGCAAGCCGAAACTGGGACAACATTTCCTGGACAATCATTCCGCGGCGGTGCGGATCGTCGAAGCGCTCGGCGATATCTCGCAGGCCACGGTGCTCGAAATCGGCCCCGGCCGCGGCGCTCTGACTTCACTGCTGGCCGCGCGCGGACGCCGCATCATCGC
>JAYTFO010000238.1:0-1518 GCA_043734305.1 Acidobacteriota bacterium
GAGTACGTGAACATGTTGCCAATAGACGATTGGAGTGGGTTCGAGCAACTTTGAGTAAATCCAAAGCACCGCCGCGTCGCGATTGCTTTCTCGCTTAAAGCAAGCCGCATTTTCATCGTCCCCGCCGACCATACACGCATACCTCGGCCTCACCGGTATCACAACTACTTGTTCAAATCTAAAGAGCGTTAACTTCTGACGAATCGATTCAACAAGCTGAAAGGGCGGTTTCTGTCTACGGAGGCTCCACGCGGGACAATGTGGCCAGGAATCAACGCCCCACTCTCGCCGATAAATCCATTTGAGATCGATATTAAGACCAGCCCCCCTTGTCTAACGACACGATACGCTTCACGGACCGCACTGGAAACATCAAAAAATGCAGACTGATATGTCCGGAGCGAAACGTAGAGATCCTGAGAGCCCGCTCTGATGGTGGTCGGATTTCTCAGCAGCGGCGACCACCGCTCCTGCTGCCGACAAAAGACTTTTGGCTTTCTCAAGTGAACGTGGCGCAACATCCACGATCGTCAGTGATCGAGCAGTGTCAAATAAACCATCTCCTTCTAGTGGACCTCTGCCACTATATTGGTTCGTAGAAGCTCCCCATATTAGTTAGCCCGTCTTGCGACGATTCGGCTGCCCTTTCGTTGTTCCCTTTCGTTCCCCTTTCAATTCGGCGAGCACGTGCCAGGCGTCGCGTGTGCGCCTGAATTCCTCACCTTATATTCGAGGGCGCCTGGGTTAGTCGCTCATCAAAAAGATCCTGGCCCGCTCGACGTCGTCTTTGCAGGTCTCCCAATAACGCTGCAGAACCGCGTACACCATCACTCCTGTTTCGCCCTCGCCTAAAAGAAAATACCGGAACGACTGACGCATCAGGTTTTGGCGGCTTAGACCCAGGAACACCGCGCCGGGGTGCAGCAACTGGGTGAGGTACGCAATCGCATTCGCGTAGGCTGTGGCTTGGGAAGCAGTCAGCAGGTATTGGCCGTCTTCTTCCTTGATACTGATCTCGAGAGGAGACACAAATTCGCTGCGGTTATCCAGCAACTTCACGTGGACGAAGGTCATCGGACCTTGCACGTTATAGTAAGTACTAATTTTCTCCATCCGTTCCACTCGTATTTCCCGTGAAAGGGTGCGAATGGGCACCATATTAACCCGCTCCGTCCGTAGGCACTTCCAAAGCCGCTCCGACTCGGCATTGCAGAACTTGAAGCCTTCGGCGCGGAGTTCGGTGGCCCGCCAATACCGGCTGATCCCGCTCACCGCAAGAATGAAGAGAATGAAAAAGCTTGCGATGATGATGCCGTCCCTTCGCTCGATGATGTTGGTGATCGTCGTATACGCGAAAACCACCACCACGAACCAGCAGTAAACGCTCAATAGGCGGGAACGCTCTTTCCACAAAGAGATCGCGGCGGCCACGGCGGCCGAAGACATCAGCACTAACACTCCGGTCGCGTAAGCGCCGCCCTGCGCGTCGACATCGGCTTTGAATATCAGCGTGATTAA
>JAYTFO010000239.1:0-13128 GCA_043734305.1 Acidobacteriota bacterium
TCTCCGACGCAGTAATACAACGCCGTCTTCGGATCCACCCACACGGAAATATTCGGATTCCCCCGATTCGCGGGCGGCGCTTCCGGCGCTTCCGCCAGCCCCATGCTGATCAGCGCTCTTTCCCAGGCACGCAGACGCGGCTTGTGATGGGCGTCGGGACCGGGTGTCGCCGAGAGTATCCAGATCATGGCAAAGGTCGAGATGGCGATCGCCGCGACCAGATAAAGATCGGCGCGGTGGAAACGCAGCTTCAGACGCAGATCGGGCAGACTCCAGGGAACGACCGCGGGCTCGGCGGCGATGGCTTGGTCGTCGGCTTCCGGCGCAGGCGAGTCGAAGTCGGCATCGAAGTTGATGTCGACGGCTAACTCCGACGCGTCCGGCAAAATCCTAAGTGCGGTTGGCGCGGAGCTGAGCCGCTCGCGATAAGTTTCCAACTCGACTGGGTCAGCGATCTCTTCGGCGGGCAATGGGATCGCAAGCACTCCCGGAAAACGATGCGCCGCAACCACGGCGGTGGGCGTCTCGGCGGGTGCTTCGGCGCCGGCTTCGGTCTGGGACTCGGGTGTCCGGTCCGGCCACAGGCTCTGTTCCTGACTCATCAGCCACAAAGACGCCCATTTGCGCTGGAGTTCCTCGCCCGGCCGCGGTTCCGCGACACTTCGTTCCGTAGTTCGTTCCGTACAGCGCGCACAGAGCGAAGCGTCGTCCGTGTGATTGTCAGGAAGGGGAGCGCCACATTGTTCGCAGGCGCGTGCCGGCGCGTCTTTCTGGCGGCGGGTATTGTGCTCCTGAATCGTGAAGGCAGCGGACAGCATGTCCTGAAAGGACTGCTCGTCAAGCATCAGCTTAGGCCGGCTAGAGGACATGGGAGTCGGAAAGGAGGGCAGCCCGGGCTGCCTTCATTGTAGTGCAAGTTGGGGTGGTTTGTTGATAGGAAAACAGGTGTTAGGTCTTAGGCCTCAGGCCTCAGGTGTTAGGGAAAGCCGCTGCCCATCACTATCGAGGGTTGGTTGTGACCTTCAACTTGAAATCTAACACCCAAAACCTAAGACCCAACACCTGCATTCTTCCCGTTTCCGGATTCCACAATGGGAAACGTCTCATGAGGGGACTCTAAAGAAATCTCGTAGTGATTGGGGCTTTGGGGCGTAAGTGCTGTTCTGACAATGATTTACATATTGGCGAATATTTGGCGAACAGCGTGCATCTGTTTCCAGCGGGTCGCGACCCCAAGACTTAACTGTAAGGAGCAGACGAAACGCCCATGATTAATCTGAACGAAATCAAGATTACACCGCGCGACGAACAGGTATTGCGGCTGTTGGTCCAGGGGTGCAGCAACAAGGAGATTGCCAGCCATCTGAGCATCAGCCCGCGTACGGTGAAGCAGCATCTGCGGACGTTGTTTTTGCGGGCTGGAATCAAAGACGGCCGGAAGCGGGTCAAACTGGCGACGGCCATGTTCATCAAGGAGCAGGTGCAACCATGCAACCGCGTGATCGGCTAACCACGAAAGAGATCCAAGTCGCGACCCTGGTTTGGCAGGGTCTTACGAACCGGGATATCGCCGGTGTGCTGACAACCAGCGAGCAGGTGGTCAAGAACTACCTGCGCACTGCGTTCGACAAACTGGGGGTTTGGACGCGGCTCGAACTTGCGCTCTATGTCGCCAGCCACGGGGGAGCCGGTTGGCATCTGGAATTGGGACTGGCACCGCTGCCGGCACGCAATGATGATAATAACGATTGGAAGGTCCGCCGAGCGGAGGAAGGGGTCTCATCGCTGGATGGTCTGCGATAGGCGACGGTGGCATGCGTATCTGCGCCATTGGGAGGGTCTTGAGAAGGGCACGGCTTTACCGGCAGCGGAAAAAGTCGTTCGTAAGCAGCGCTACCGCAACGGCTAAAGCCGCATTCATTTTTTGGCGGTTGCGGCGCGGCTGGAGCCGCGCCCCTTCAAACCAAAGTCAAGGCCCGCGTTTTTCAGCAAACTGTGAAGCCGGGCTCATAACCAGCTCTTATCGCAGCTGTGAACCGCTGCGCCACCCAAAAACAAGTGCAGCGTCGAGTTTTTCCGCAGCCACTTCAGCCGTGCCGCCAGCCCACTTGGGCACGGGAGTGATGAAGTCCTACGGTGATGCGGCGCCCTCGGATGTCGATCTCAGATGCCGACCATCGATATTGACTGTCCATGTGGACACCAATATCGACCGTCAATGTCGACTAAGACAGCGTTGCGCAACGCCTTCCTGGTCGACCGCGTGTCAGTGACCGGCCTATCGGTGATCTGCTGACTAGGGCGGTCCGAAAAGGGGGGGAAGCGCAAGGTTCGCTTTGGCCAGTGTTCGCATCGACGGAAGGGAAGACTTGCAGGCTGGCTGGAGTGTCGGCGCATCGGTCTAATTTCCATTGCGGAAACCTATTTCACATTGCCTTCCGACCCCTGCTCCCGTCGGGAGGCCGACGACCTTGAGGTAGGAGTCTATCTAAGTACCTTACTTTCATGGATTTCTCGTGCGGCGCTCAATCTCCCCAAGAAATCCTCATGCGCCAGCCGAGGGCGGCCAAATCGGTTATGAAATTGCTCCATCAGGGATGGACCGGCTCGACCCTTTGTGTAACTCGACCCTTGTGTAAGTTATCCCACTGGAACTGAGGTAGGTAATGGGATTCAAAGAAACTTTCTGGATGGCCTGCGACTCGACCGAGCAGTTGCGCGCCGAATACGGCCCCTTCCACACTCGCGCCGAGGCCGAAACCGAAGCCCGCAAACTTGGCTTCGGATACCTTCTTCGCTATGAACACATTCTGGGTCCGAACGAAGAGATTGAAGAAGTACGCTGCGTCTTCATCGAACTGACCGACGCTGCCCCATCTTCAAAAGCCGGCGTCACGTTCCATACCCGCTGTGCCAGTTGCGGAGAGTCCGCCGCTCACGAACTATCCTGGCAAGCCGAAGTGTGGGCCGACATTCACGAATTCGAACACTCCCGCCACAAAGTAAGACTCTTCGAACACGCCCTCGGCGAAGGTCTCCGCGAAATTGCCGATTGGCGAGGGCACGCCGCGTAAGTCCGTGTGAAGTGTGGGGCGGACACTCTTGTCCGCCGCCGTTAACTCTGGCTTTGTTTTTGGCGCGGTCGCGGCGGGAATCCAATTTCCGCCTTCTCCTATCTCACAACAAATAGAGGGGCCAATTCGGCGACAGACAGGACGTTTCCCAGCTTTCTGAGACCAGGCAACAAGCAAGAGATTGGGGTACCTCCCGTCGGTTCCCAGGTTTCCCCCAAGTTTCCCCGGATGAAAACTACTTGCCCTGTCCCTCAAGCCCCCCGACTTGTACGCTGCCCAGGGCGTTGTCGGTCACGCTTACCATGCCGCCCGCTCGACCTACAAAAGTAGGAGTAAAGGTCACAGTGAAAGTGCAGTCCGCGCCCACTTGCAAAGTGGCAGGGCAATCGTTTGTACCCGTGAAGCTCCCAAGATACCCTTCAACTACGGTGTTGGAGATGTTCAATGGCACGGCGCCCACATTCGCAAATTTCATGGTTTGTGGGGGGCTGGTCGTGCCCACGTCCTGTGGCGGGAAAGTCATGAGTTGGGGGTAAAAGGCCACCGGAATTTGCTCCTCAACGGTCACAAAGATATTCCCGTTGATCGCAAAACTGTTGTTGATCGCAAAATCGAGACGGCCATCTCCGTTGAAATCTCCCACTACCACGAACTCCGCGGATGCATCGTGAGGGGCCGCAACCGGGCTGGCAAAGTTCCCTGCGCCGTCGCCCAGCAAGACCAGTCCATTGGAGAGGTTGCTTCCCGAAACCACCAGGGTGGGGTGTTAGAATCCCGCCATAGCGATTCGGAGAGGCGAAGCGTGATTGGCCGAAGACTCTCGCATTACAATGTGATTGAGTCCCTCGGAGCTGGCGGCATGGGCGAAGTGTACCGCGCTCATGATACCAGGCTGGATCGCGACGCGGCCGGGTGCCCCAGGTTACGCGATGTGTGCCCCATTCATTCGCGTACGTTGCGAATGAGGGGGCTTCCCGGACACGTGGCGCTTCTAATGAAATGAAGATCGCCCGCGAGATAGTCGCGATGCAATCCCTTGGTCACCCGGTCGGAGTAACTCCGAAGTAGAGTTTGATTGTGATCTCGATACATTCCGATGGCGATGAAACCCACACATCGCAAAGTGCGCGATGTGTGGGACACCCGCCGTTACCTGGGCCACCCGCCTAGTTTCACAAAGTTCAGGAAACGTCCCGTCGTCCCCGAATTTGTCCGTAACGTAGGATGCTTGCTCCCTGCCCCGTCTTTTGCGAAGAATTCCACCGATTCTCGCCCCAATAAAAACGCAGCCCCGAAAGAGGCTGCGTCGTTTGAAACTTGTCCTTACTATGACGATGACACGAATCCCTCCGCGTCACCTACTTGCATGAGTCACTGACCATTTTGACCGCTGTGACTGTCAGATGGCCGTGCTCGGTAGTATCTTTGTTGACGGTCTCTTTGGCATCTTCCTTCATATTGTGCATGGCCGCGTTTGCGACCACGCCGGTCGCGGTTACGGTGTGGCCAACGTGCCCGGCGAGAGCGATTTTGTCGCTCTGTACTTCCCAGGTGCTGCCGTCACTGCTTTTGAGCACGAACTCCTTGGCAGTATCGCCTTGTGACAGACATCCGGTGACGTCTCTCACGTCTTTCTTGGAGCTCGCCAGTGCTGAAATACTGGCAGCGAGAATGAAACACAACAGAATCGATTTACGCATGGTTCCTCCTTTAGGAACGTGCATGGACAACCGCACCTTGGATGCGGTGACCGGTGATGCGGTTTCCCGGGGGTAGGCGAGGCCAAATTTGAAGGGATCCCAATTGTGTCGCTTCTTCCACCGGACTATGCTCGCCGCGCTTCACTAGGGCCTCGACGGCGAAACGTCCTCTGAACCATACAAAGAAGCGATCACGAGAACTGCTCAATATTGACCACTCGGCACAGCAAGCCTGAATCGCCTCCACCCGATCCCCCGACGCCTCTCCCCGCAGCAAATGCCAAGCCTCCCGATACGCCGCATACTTCGACTTCTTCAGCCGCGGATACAACGCGATACTCCCCTGCCCTCGAATCTTTTCCGCCGGCACGATGTACCACATATCTTCCAGGATCAAATACACCGCCACAAAATCAAACGGATCACCCACATAAGGACCGCGGCACCCCCGCACCGAGCACGAATATCCCCCACGATCCCTGAACATCGTGGACTTCACCTGCACCCGCACAAACCGCGCCTCGAATTCCACCGCAAAGTCATACCGCGCCGTCTCTCCCCATGGCTTGCTGACTTGGTACCCATGCTCCGCCGCCCGCGCCATAAACCGCATCTCCGCCCATTCTCCCCGTAACTTCGGATGCTTGATCCCCGCCCCATCGTTTGCCAAAAATTTCCCCGATTCTCCACCAAATAAAAAAGGCCCCAAATAAAAACGCAGCCCCGAATGAGGCCGCGCTGTTTTGTGACACTACTGCCACCTTCACTATGACATCAATTCCTCACAGATACAAACTATTTATTAGTCACACTCTTTAAGCTATATAACCCCCAAAAGTGGGCTGCGAAATCCCGCTCGAAACATCCCTAACCGGTCAACAAACCCCAACGCGTGGACGCGGACACCGCGAGCACGCTATCTTCCATTCCCTGGCCCCATCAGTTGATCCAAAAGAACGTCCGGGAACGTGCCGGTCGCTCCGCCTAAAACTGCTGTCGCGGAGTCTGTGCTGGCGATGGTCACGTACACATGGTTCGTCAGGACATCCACGGCAACATGGTCTCCGCCATTCCCCGCGTCGCCGACCGTGGTGGCGGCGTTCGTATTACCATTGATCGCGGTGAGGCATAGACCGTTGCCGTTTTCGACGTAGATCTCGTTTCTCACTGGATCCACCGCCACGGAACCCGGCTGCATCCCTACACCGACCGCTGTGGTGGCGTTCGTCTTGCCATCGATCACAGTGACGTCGTTGCTGCCTAAATTCGCGACATAAACTTTGTTGGTCGAGTCGTTGATGGCAATCGCGGCTGGCACCGAATCGGTGGCTACTGTCGCGGTTACCGCGCCGCGGTTGATCACTGAAACGCTATTGGCATCACGATTCACCGTGTAAGCAATATGCGTTTTGCGGTTAACCGCGACCGCCGTGGGATGCGATCCTACCGAAACGCTGGGTGCGTTCTTGCCGGAGATGATCGTAACGGAACTGCCGTAAAAGTTGGCGACGTAAACTCTCCCCGGACCAAAATCGACAGCCAGTGCAATCGGTCCAGCGCCTACCTTCACTGTCGACGTACTGAGCGTAGTTCCGTTCACCACCGTCACCGTATTGTCCGAGTAGTTGGCGACATAGATCGTGTTCGCGGAAGGATTCACGGCCACCGCATCGGGGGCGTTGCCAACCGTAACTTGCGTGACCGCATGAGTCGTTCCATCAACGACCGAAAGGTGATTGTTCACACCATCCACCGCATAGATGGTGTTGGTCAGCGGGTTGATGGCCAGTGCGCCGTTCAACGACGCGATGGCGTTTGTCCCGAGTGGAATGGTGCTGGTCATGTTAGTAAGTCCGTCAATCTCAGTTATCTGGTTGGCGGGTTCCTCCAGCACGTAGATCCGATTGGTGAACGCGTTGACAACAATGGCCTGAGGATAGCTTGCCACCGGCACCGTGGTCAGCAGCGTTTGGCCAAAAGAGAAGGGTGCGGCAAACATCAGAATAAGTAAGGCGATGGCGTTTTTTGCGAAAATCACGATGATTACTCCTAAGGAGCTGAAACTTCGTAGATTCCACATGCCGCTGAGGCCGGCGGCACTGCGACGCCAGGGTACCACGTAGCCCCTGGGAAGAAGTTAATTAGTTGGTAGAAACCTGGGGACTGGGGCACCCGCCGTTACCTGGGCCACCCGCCTTTGCGATTCGGCGAAACCTGATTTCGGATTGAATAAGTCAGGCTTTCGATTCTCTCTTTGGTTGGCTGGATTTCGACTGGCGCAGTTTTTTGATTTCTTCCAGGCGCTCGCGGATTCGTTTTTCAATACCTTCATTGGTAGGGTGATAGTAAGTCCGGTTACGCAGACTATCCGGCAGGGATTGCATGTCGGCGACTTTGCCTTCGGCATCGTGGGCGTACTGGTAATCCTTGCCGTAGCCGAGGTCTTTCATCAGGCCAGTGGGGGCGTTGCGGAGGTGTAGCGGCACAGGCTCGGCGGCGGTGCGCTCCACATCTTCGCGAACGGCGCCGTAGGCGGTGTAGAGCGCGTTGGATTTGGGCGCAACGCTCAGATAGACGACGGCCTGCGCGAGCGCGAGATTGCCTTCGGGCATGCCGATGAAATCGACGGCGTCGCGGGCGGCCATGCAGAGGGCGAGAGCTCCGGGCTCGGCCAGGCCGATGTCTTCGACGGCCATGCGCACGACGCGGCGCGCGATGTAGAGCGGATCTTCTCCGGCTTCGAGCATGCGGGCGAGCCAGTAGAGAGCGGCGTCGGGGTCGCTGTTGCGGACGGATTTATGCAGCGCCGAAATCAGGGTGTAGTGCTCTTCGCCGGATTTGTCGTAGAGCAAAACGCGCTTCTGGACGGCTTCCTGGACGATGTCGTCGGTGATTGTGGTCGCGGGGGGAGACGCGGCTTGCTGCGTCTCTACAAGACGGTTCGGGGATTCGCCGGCGGATTGAGCTAGCGAGGCCGCCACTTCTAATACATTGCAGGCGCTGCGGGCGTCGCCGCTGGAGTAGGAGGCAATTTTTCTTAGGGCATCGTCGGTGGCTTCAAGATGCAGGGAGCCGAGGCCGCGTTCGGGATCGGCTAACGCGCGGTGCAGGAGGACTATGAGCTGATCTTCTGTAAGCTGTTTCAGTACGTACACGCGGGAGCGGGACAGAAGCGCCGAGATAATTTCAAACGATGGATTTTCGGTGGTCGCTCCGATCAGGCGGATGCTGCCTTTTTCCACGTAGGGCAAGAAGGCGTCCTGCTGGGCTTTGTTGAAGCGATGAATTTCGTCGACGAAGACGATGGTGCGGGTGCCGTACTGGCGGGCGCGGTCGGCGTCGAGCATGACCTGTTTGATTTCTTTTATACCGACGAGAACTGCGGAAAACTCGATGAACTCGGCCTTGGTGACGCTGGCGATGATTTTCGCGAGCGTGGTTTTGCCGGTGCCGGGCGGGCCCCAGAAGATCATCGAACCGGGATCGTCGCGTTCGATCTGGACGCGCAAGGGTTTACCGGGGCCGACGAGATGTTCCTGGCCGACGAATTCATCGAGCGAGCGGGGGCGCATGCGGTCGGCGAGCGGGCGGGCGCCTGGCGTTGAAGAATCTTGATTCGGGATGGGTGCGAACAGACTCACACAAAAACCTTTTCACCACAGAGACACAGAGGCACAGAGAAAAGCGAGAACCTGAAAAACCTTACAGTTGGAGCGTCCTAACTATCCTTACGCTGCCTGCGTGAATTGCTTGATCAAACCATCTTCCCCGCTGCTTTGCCCCCAAGTCTTTCTCTGTGACTCTGTGACTCTGGGGTGAAAGAATCCTGTTCTCGCTGCCTTGACGCTTCATACAACACGATACTCGCTGCGACGCCTGCGTTCAGGGACTCGACTTGTTCGGCTTGCGGGATGACTAGCGTTTCGTCCATTTGATTTTGCAGTTCACGGGACAGGCCGGCACCTTCGTTGCCGATGAAGATGGCTAGGGGCAATGACCATTTCATTTCCGGCAGGGGAGTGCCTTTGTGCGAGGAGGTTGCCACCAGACGAACGTTTTTTTGGTGTAGTAGTGGGACGAGTTCGGCGGATGCGATCTGGACTACGGGCAGGCGGAAGATCGATCCGGCCGAGCCGCGTAGAACTTTTGAGTTGTAGGGGCTGACGGTGCCTTCGATGAAAAATGCGCCGGCCGCGCCGAAGGCTTCGGCGGAGCGAAGAATTGTGCCTACGTTTCCGGGGTCTTGCAGGCCGGCGGCTACGACG
Organism: Acidobacteriota bacterium; assembly: GCA_043734305.1. Lineage (GTDB taxonomy): Bacteria > Acidobacteriota > Terriglobia > Terriglobales > Acidobacteriaceae > Acidiflorens. Next base: position 9,040 of record JAYTFO010000239.1, read on the forward strand.
ATGGGTCCGGCGTCGGCGCGATCGAGCAACTGACTGGCTAAGACGATGCGAATCTTGACCAGAGCGGCGACGCCTTGCGGATTGTCGCTGGGGACGATCGAATTAAATAAAGAATCGGGCAGGATGAGGATTTCCACGCGCGCGCCAATTTGAGGCAGGAATTTTTCGGCGAGAGGGCGGGCCGATTCGCTGAAGAAGAGTCCGCCCAGGCGCTGTCCGGCGCGGATCGCCTCTTCGACGAGCTTCACTCCTTCAATGGCGCATTCGCTGGCAGGCGTGAGTTCTCCGCGGCGGAAGGCCTGCCGCAATTCCTTGAGGCGCGCATTGTGGCGTCCGGAAATGCGTTGCAGTCGGGAGGCGCCCGCGCGGTCAGCGCCGGATTTTGTGTGCTGCGTCATGAGTTCAGTCCAAGATCAGCCGAATCATCCGAAAAAAAGTTTCTTTAAGCGAACATACCTGATGCAAACCCGGATGTGGTCGAAGTATTTGTCTTCGAACCTTTGCTGTATTAACCCCGCGAGCATGTCGGCGAACTGAATTCCCCTACAGTCCCGGCTATCCATCGGAGTTGTCAAGAGGATCGTTTTCACTCGTCGCGTAAACCATAGTTCGGTTTGCAGGTAATCATGCAGACTATTTCCGCTTTGAACTTTTATGGAGCGTGGGTCTGGTATAAAGACAACCTGAGAATGAACGGCCATGCAATCAAGCAATGAAAGCCGGATCATGAAATTGTAAAGTTTGTTTTCATCAGTCCTGATGTGTGCTTCGACACGTTCTTTCTTGACAGTTATGCCGCGCAGGTGAATATCAGGTTGCTTCTCGCACATTTTCAAAGCAGCATGTGCGAACGCTGCCCTCTCGTCCCGCCGCATGAGGTTCCATTTCTTCTCAGCGGACGTTGGCCAGTTGAATTTGTCGTAGAGGTCTTTGATAACACGCTTAGGAATGTGCTTCTTGTTCGACGGTACACAAAGAGAGCCCACTGTAAGATAACGGCTCGAGCCACCGTTTCGGTAGGGCGCGTCAAATGACCAGCCAAGATCCCCACTCTCGTCGACATAAATAACTGTACTCACAGGGAGCCCCAACGAAAAAGGCTCCGCAGGGGAGCCCTTGGGAAGGGTATATTCGGGATGGCCCCTGAATCCGACGCGCTTAGATCGCGCTTACGATACCCCGCTAAGGGCATCGCGGTTTGCTCAGGATTTACCCATCCGCAGGTACAGTATAGCGCAATAATGCATAGGATCTGTGCATTTATTGTCATCGTGAACGTTCCTTATTTTTCAACCGTTTGAACAAGGCAGCCAAAGGCATTCATCCCAAATCTACGTGCAGACACATTGAGATGCTTGCGACGCTCCTGACCGGTGTCATCTCGGCAGTCGAGGCAGCAGTATGGTACATTTCACTGTTCACCAGACGTTGTTTGCAAGAGGCCTTTTCCATCGTGAAGCAAGAAGTAAAACGCGGCATCCCTCAGGGGCTAAAGCCCGCGTTTGTGGTGGCCGGGACGGCACGACTGAAGCCGTGCCCTTCCCAAGACCACTGGTGAGAGAGTTTCTGGGTGAGAATTGAGTAGCTTCCAAATCATCAGAAGGGAACTGAGTGCGCGCGGAAATCCTGAAAATTGACGCTGTAAGCCCGGAGGCCTCGCTGATTAAATACGCGGCCGAGCAGATCCATGCGGGGAAAGTGTTGGGCATGCCGACGGATACTTTTTATGGGCTGGCGGCCGATCCTTTTAACTTGCGGGCGGTGGAGCGGGTGTATGAGATCAAGTCGCGGTCGCGACATAAGCCGCTCTCGCTGCTGATTGAGCATGTGGATCAGGCGGAGGAATTTGCGGGTCCGTTGCCGGACGATTTTCAGTTGCTGGCGAGGCGTTTCTGGCCGGGGCCGCTGACGATGATTGTGCGGGCGGCGTCGCAGTTGCCGCTGAAGGTGACGGCGAACACGGGGAACGTGGCGCTGCGTGTGCCGTCGGCGGAAATCCCGTTGGCGGTGATACGGGCGGCGAAGATTCCGATCACGGCGACTTCGGCGAACTTGAGCGGAGCGGCGGAGTGTTCCACGGCGGAGCAGGTGAGCGATCAGTTACAGGATCGTATTTCGCTGATTGTCGATGGCGGCGCGTCGCCGCGGTCGGCGTTGTCCACGATCGTGCAGTTCAGCCAGGATGGTTCCTGGGAAATTCTGCGGGAAGGCGCAATACCCGCGAAGGAAATTATCGAAGCGCTGTCTTGAGCGATGGCGGAAGATCGCAACCCACCTGACGAAATAAAATCCCCCCGAGGGCATCCCTTACTTTTATTGTTGCTGGCCGGGGCGGGAGCGTTCCTGTTATTTCTGGGCATCACTGGATTTCGCATTGTGCGCGCGGCGGGGGAATCGCCGACGCACAGGGCGGACGCGATCGTTGTATTCGGCGCTGCCGAATATGTTGGGCGTCCTTCGCCGGTGTACCGCGCGCGGCTCGATCATGGTTTCGACTTGTACCGGCAGGGACTGGCACCGGTGGTGATCACGACGGGCGGCGCAGCGCAGGACCCCGACTTCAGCGAAGGCGGCGTGGGGCGGGACTACCTGTCGCGGCGGGGGATCCCCGAGCAGAGTCTGATTGCGGAAACGCAGAGTTCCGACACCGCGCAGTCTGCCGTGCGGGTGGCGAACATCATGCGCGCAAATGGAATGCACATCTGCATCGCGGCGAGCGACGCGTATCACGTGTTTCGAATTCGCGCGTTGCTGGAACATGAAGGGGTGCAGGTGGAAGTGGCGCCGCGTCCGGAGTCGCGGCCACGGTCGTTGTGGCAGAGATTTGAGGCGGTGATGAGAGAGGCGATGAGTTATTTTTTGTGGGAAGTGGGGATGACTTAAATGAGGCTGCGAGCCGCGGGCTTCGAGCTTCGAGCACCCCATGTCCTCATGGAGAGACGCGGCCAGCCGCGTCTCTACACTTGATTTTTTACCAGCTCGCGGCTCGGAGCTCGCAGCCTCTCTACCATCCCATTTTTTCCCGCAAAGTTGTGACGTGGGCTACGTGATGGCGTCCGTGCCAGGCGTAGAGGGTTAGGGTTTTCTCCAGTGACATCAATCCCAGTTCCGGATGGCGGAAGTTGCGTTTCCAGTCCGTGTCGGAAATATTTCGCATCACCAGGGTCCAGCGGTGGTGCAGGGAATCGAGCAGGGCGAGCGAGATTTCGGTGGGAGCTTGTTTCGAATCCGGGAGTTCTGCCCATCGGTCTTCCATATAAGGACGGATGGTGGGCTCGTCTTCGGTGAGCGCCAGCTTAAAACGGACGTAGGCATTCATGTGGCTGTCGGGGACATGATGCACGACCTGGCGAACCGTCCAGCCGCCTTCGCGGTAGGGCGTATTGAGCTGCTGGTTGGAAAGTCCAGTAACAGCGGAACGCAGGCGTGCCGGAGTCTGCTCGATGTCGTTGAGGTACTGTTTTTTCTGGTCAGGGGTCAGGGTGCCGTCGAAAGAAAATTTGCCGATGGGGTAGCGCGGGTCGCTCATTTTTAGGATCGCCTCGAATGAAATAGATGCGGGACTACAAGAGAGGTCGCAAAAAAAGCGCCGCAGCCTCGGGGAATTCGAGTTGCGAGCTTGGTGGGAACCGTCCTCAACATCAACAAAGAAAGTTTTGACTTACTTCAAACCTTCCACGAGGTACAGATCGGATAGAAGGCGGCGATAGCCGTACACGTAGGCTTTGCCGTCGGGTGTGGGAAGAACCGGGCCGACGTATTCGACGCCCGCAGGATCGGGAGGCATGAGCTGCTTCCAGAGAGTTCGATTGCCGCTCTCGATCTCCAGCCGGTAGACCTTGGCGGGCAATTCACCGTTTCGGTACACATATAAGGAACGGCCGTCGGCGCTCCATGCCACAGGGACTTCTCCAGTCTGGAGGCCCTTGATCGGGCGGGGATCTCCGGAAGGAATGGGGAAGAGGTAGCCCTTGTCGTCGGGACCGACGGCGGCAACGGTGTTGCCATCGGGCGACAAGGCAAACGAGAGTCCGTTGGTGCCTTCCGGCGTGACGGCCTGCAGCTTGCCACTGTCGATCTCTTCCACAT
>JAYTFO010000240.1:0-3778 GCA_043734305.1 Acidobacteriota bacterium
TTCGAGCGTCAGGCCAGGTCGATCCACGACTGCGGACGCATGCCCGGAGAATGGTTCTACAGCCACTTCATTTACGGCTCGAATTATCGACTGAGCGAATGGCAGGGGGCGGTACTGAAGGTGCAACTGAGCCGACTGGAGGAGCAGACGAAGCATCGTCATCGTAATGGCCGCCTGCTCGACGAACAGCTAGGAAAAATTCCCGGCATCACTCCGCAGAAGTGCGATCCGCGCTGCACTCGCAACGGGCAATATGCCTACATCTTCGAGGTGGATCGCAAACAGTTTGCAGGTATCTCAACGGAGAATTTCATCGCTGCCATGAACGCCGAGGGCATCCCTAACCAGGCGAGCTATCCGCCGCTGCATGAAATGGATTGCTTCACCAACGGTGAATATCGCAAGCGCCTGAGCGGGACGCAGGCAACGGAGTCTCATGCTTTTCTCCAGCAATCGTTCCCATATACGCAGAGGGCTGCCTGGGAGGCGGTCTGGATTCCGCAGTTCGCCCTGCTCGGCGACGAAGAAGACATGCACGACATCGTTGCGGCGATTGCGAAGATTCAACGGAATGCTGGCGAGATCGCCGCGCAAGCTTCGCGGGCAGTCCCCGAACGTGTGGCACGCTGAGCCCGGCGACAAACAATGGTCGAGACAATCTCGTATCGCGGCTGGAATAACGCGTGGCGACTCTCGAACGGTGCTGTTGAATTGATCGTCCTGGCCGACGTCGGACCCCGCCTCGTGCGTTATGGATTCTGCGGTGGCGAGAATATCTTTCACGAAGTTTCTGCCGACGCCGGCGCAACCAGCGGAGACCGTTTTCGGCTTTACGGCGGGCATCGCCTCTGGGTGTGGCCCGAGGTGGCTCGTACTTACTTCCCGGATAATCGTCCGGTGGCGGTGATCCGCGTTGGCGATGCACTGCGCTTTACGAGTCCAGTGGAAGATGTTGCTCCGGGAACTCATTTGCAAAAGGAAATTGAGATAGCAATGGATCCGGCTGGCACTCGAGTTCTTGTGACTCATCGAATCACCAACCGCGGCACAAGTGCAACCGAACTCGCTGTCTGGTGTCCGACGATGATGCGGCCCGGTGGCAAGGCCATTTTGCCATTGCCTCCCCGGGCCGCAATGGACGCAGAACACTTTCAGTCCGTCGGGCCGCTGACATTGTGGTCCTTCACCGATTTGGCCGATCCGCGCTGGAAACTCGGCACAGAATTTGTTCAACTGCAACAGGACGCAAGACCCACGGGCCGATTCCCGGAACAGATGACCGGGATTTTTAATCCGGCCGGATGGGGCGCCTACTATTCGGCGGGCATGCTCTTTGTTAAACACGCCACGCCCATTGCCGGTGCTCCCTATCCTGATTTCGGATGCAACTTCGAGGTTTTCACCAATCCCGAATTTCTTGAATTAGAGAGCTTGGCACCCAAAATCGAATTGTGCCCCACGCAGACTGCCAGTCACACCGAAGTCTGGAGCCTCTTTCAGGATGTTCCGGCGGGCGAAGATGACAACTGGATCCGCTCCGCCGTGGCTCCGAAAGCGGTTTCTGTGAATCTATGTTGAGCCGCGCGGGTTCAAAGTCCAGCGCGTTTTGATTCTTGTGAAGGTGGAAGTCAGATGTGCAGCCCAGGGGAGGATCGACAAATGCTGCTTCCAATGAGCCGTAATCACAGCCGCCAACCGGTAATTTGTTTTCTTTTTGTGCTCGTGTGCTTGCTGTTCCTATTGGGACAGTCGCCCGCGCAGACTTCCCGGAAGCTGCCGGCCAAGGTTCCGCCCAAGCGTACCTCGCAGATCCAGGATGGCTTCGGCATCAACTCCGATCTTCCGCGTGAACCCTATTTACCCTGGAACCGATGGTGGTGGACGCGGATGTTTGACGCCGGGTTCAAGTGGATCCGCATCGGCCAGTACGAAAACAGTTCCGATCGCACCAGTTGGGATTGGATTGAGCAGAAGCGTGGCGTCTACGCCGGGTCGCAGGAACTGGAAGACCACGTCGATTCGCTGGGCGATAACGGAATGGATGTACAGGTCCAGTTGATCTATGGAAATCAGATGTATACGTCGCGCAGCGGCAAATTGCCTGACGTGAGCGTGCCTGAAACGGGATCGTTTCACAACGACGACCGCAGCATGAACTCAGTTTTCTGGCCACCCACCACGCCGGAACAAATTGCCGCTTTCGACAAGTATGTGGCTTGGATGGTCAACCACTTCCAGGACCGTATCAAATACTGGGCATTGTGGAACGAACAGGACATTGGCTACTGGAATCCATGGGGAAACCCCGAACAGTACGGCACATTGCTCTCGGCCTTCACGCAGACGGTGCACCAGGCCGACCCGCAAGCCAAGGTGATCTACGGAGGCCAGGCCGACCCCGATCGTGAATTTACGCGGCGCGCGTTGGACACGTGTAAGTGCGCGTCAGGAGTTGATGTATACGCTTACCACACCTATCCCGGATACGGACAGAATATGAATCCGGAATCTATGGACTACGGAGCATATCTGGATGAATCACCGCGCAAGCTGCGCGAGTTAGTCACGAGTTACCCCGGCATTAAGCCCGGAATCCCCTTCTTCGATGACGAGTTTAATTCCATTCCCTCCTGGATTGGTTCCGATGAGTCTGTGCAAGCAAAATACGTGCCGCGGGGAGTTATCTACAACCATGCGGCGGGTGTGAAGACTTTCGTGTGGTTGCTTGCCGCAGGGGTGGACGGCAATGAATTCGACGATTTCGGATTCATACATGGCCTGACCAACCACGACTATGACTTTACTCCGCGGCCTGTCTTCTACGCGTTGCAGAACATGAATGCGCTTTTCTCCGATACCAAGCTGGATCCGAGCATTGAAATCTCGGGCTCCGACATACCCGCGCTCCGCCGCAAGAGTGGCTTTCCCTTCATGGGATTCGGCTTCCGATCCAAAGGTGGCAAGGCAATCGTTGCTTACTGGGTGGCGGCTCACAGTCTACCGGGCAACGTATTTCCGCCGCTCTACGCAGCACTTACCCTGAAGAACACTGGCATTCAGCATCCGGTGCTCATTGATGTGGTGTCCGGAGATATTCGGCCTCTGGAATGGAAGAAGGGTACAACGGACACACTCGACGCGCTGCCCGTCACGGACAGCATTCTGGCGATCGCCGATGCGGACTACTTTGATTGGCCGGTTCTTCCCGAAGTTCCCAGCTCGCTGAACGCGGCCCTCGCTGGCAACATCGTAAAGCTCTCCTGGCAAGTACACGGCGGCGATCCAGCGCACATCGTAGTCGAGCGCCGGGTGGAACCGGCGAACGGCCGCGGGGCATGGGAACGCATCGCAGAACTCGGGCCGACTGCTACCGACTACACCGACCCTCGTGTGCAGAAAGGACAGCAGGTAGCGTACCGCGTCCGGGCGGCCAATGCCGACGGCGTATCCGCCTACTCGAACATCGCGCGGGTCACGGTCGCGACGCGGTAAGGCTCCGCCGCCCACGCAAACAAGATCGTTCCTATGGTCTCCAAGCGTGAAACCGACGCCAACTATTGTAATCAGCGTTCAGCTCAGAACCCGGTCGATGAGCGCTATGACGATTTTTCAACAGTTACACGCCTGCGGCAGCCAAATTGGGGGAAGTAACATGGCATCCTGCTGCAAATCCATGCACCTGTCCGTAGCAAGTTAAAATGTCCGCTTTTTGTAGCACGTGATCTGTCCGGTTTCAGTTAAACAACAGCAGTCGTGGTCGGGGCGGTGGGAAAGTGGG